>JALZEG010000057.1 GCA_030862185.1 Actinomycetota bacterium | reverse complement strand
CCTCTCCGACGTAGCAGCGCACCGCCGGGTGCGACAGCACGCGCGGGCTCGCCGCGGCTGCGGTCACCTCGGGGGATCCGCCGAACACCGGGACCGTTATCGACGCGAGCAGCTCCCCCTCGTCCGGCCCCAACGCACGGATCGACAGCCCCTCGAGCCGCGCGGCGCGCTCCACGATCGCCCGCGAACGCAGGATCATCAGGGGCTCTTCGGCGTCGAGGACCATGCCGTGGTCGCGCGCCACGCGGACGAGCGCGGGCGACGCCGGCCGACGGAGCTGCAGGCAGTGCGGGAGCCCCGTCGAGGCGACCTCGTCGAGGAGCTCGCGCACCGTCGCGGCGCGCACGCGCTTGCGCGCGACCCAGACGCCGTTGTGGTCGATCGAGTCGAGGCCGGTGACGACGCCGGCCGCGCCGTCGCGCTCCTCCGTCCACGCCCCTGGAAGCGCGTCGACCCAGACCCTCCACATCGCAATGGACGCGCGCGCCGCCGAGTAGGCCGTAGCCGGCAGCGGCTCGCGATGCGTCATGGACGGAGTCCCTCACTTGCTTGACCTGCTCTGGAAGACGCTCCCATAATCGCTGCCTGCGGGAACGACGTCGGCGGGAGGCGCTGTGGCTCAGTTGGGCGGTTGCGACGGGTTCGAGGTGGGGTCACGGCAGTGGACGCAGTGCATTCATGACCAGGCGACCGGCGGCGGCCTCATGCCGTGGATCGTCGTCGTCCCCATCGGCGTGATGGTCGTCGGCATGATGATCGGCTTCGCCCGCCAGTTCTCCAGAGCGGGACAGGAGCGGGCGCGCGCCCACGGGGCCGCGGGGACGGCCGGTAGCTGGCTCCTGTTCGTCTCCCTCATCGAGCTCGCGATCGGCATCGGCTCCTGGGTCGCGGAGCGCAAGGCGCCCGGGGAAGGCGGCGGCTTCTCGATCGCGGCCACGGTCCTGCTGGGCGTCGGCGCCCTGCTGTTCGTCGTCGGTCTGTACCTCAAGGTGCGCGGCCGCCGCCGCGCCCGCATCTACCACTCGGGCCTCCCCGGCGAGGCCGTCATCCGCGCGGTCAACGAGACCGGGACGATGGTGAACAACCAGCCGATGTACGCGTTCGACGTGGACGTGTCGGGGTCGGGCTTCGCTCCGACGAGCACGACGGTCCGAGAGGTCGTGCCGTTCTGGTTCCTCAACCGGGTCGGCCCGGACGCGCGGGTGCCTGTCAAGGTCGACCCGTCCAACCCGGGCCGCCTCATCTTCGACTGGGAGGGGCTGCGCGGGCGTGGAGGTGCGCCCGCGGCGGGACCGGGCACCGTATCGACGGGCACCGTCGCGGCCGGCGTGCCGACGGGCGTGGTGCCGCGCGTGGACTCGCTGGCAGAGGCGCTGCAGGCGGCGCAGGACCTCACCGGAGGCCGCGCCGGCTGGCACGCCGGAAGGGCGATCGGAGGCGTGATCCTCCTCCTGGTCCTGGCCATTGCCGGCGGCGGTCTCTACGTCCTGGCGCAGGTCTTCGGCCAGGTCAGCGACGCCACGAACGAGGCCTTCGACCAGGTCGAGGACGCGCGCGAGCAGATCGACGGCGCGTTCGGGGGCGGCGGGAACACGGGCGGGACGACCACGCTCGAGGTGAGCCGGCGCGCGCGGGGCCGCGCGGAGGTCGGCTATTCGGTCGCACTTCCCGCGGGATGGATCGACCTCACGGGTTCGGTCGAGGAGAACCAGGGGGCCGTCCTCGTCGACGTGCTGATGAAGCCACAAGCGCCGTCGGAGGCGCGCATCGTGATCACGCGCTCGGTTCGATACCTCGAACGGCCCGCGCCGGAGAGCGCCACGATCGCGACCGAGCGACGAGGGATCGAGCGGGAGTTCGGCGACAGCCTCGTGCGCAGCCGTGCCGTGCGTCTGGGCGGCGTGCCGGCGATCGCACTGGACGTCGCGGCCGGCGCGGACGGTCTGCGCTCGCGTCAGGTGGCGGTCGTGCGCGGCGGGCAGGTCCTGTTCGTGAACCTCTCGGCGGACCGGTCGGAGTGGGCGTCGATGCTGCCGGTCTTCGAAGACGTGCTCGCGTCGTGGAACTGGGGGCCGGTCTCGGCGTAGCGGACTCCGCCGGATTGCGTATTGGACGCGCCGGTTTGCGTCACTAGTCTGTTTTCCGCCAACCGATCTCCAGGGGGTTCCCATCTTGTCTCGCGCCCGCGTCTCGATCGTCCTGCTCGTATCTCTTGCCCTGCTCGCGCCCGCGCTGCGCGCCCAGGCGTCGGCCTTCCCCGGCACGAACGGGAAGATCGTCTACATCGCCGGCGACGATGTCTTCACCGTCGATCCGGACGGGACCGACGTGGCGAACCTGACGCAGACGCCGGGACTGGACGCGGCGAGCGTGTCGGCGTCGCCGGACGGCAAGCGCATCGCCTTCACGGTCGGGTCGAGCGTCCTCGACGACGCGGGTCTCTACGTCATGAACATGAACGGCACCGGGTTCCACGACGTCCTTCGCGGCCAGCACGACAAGTTCATCGCTGTCGGGACCGCCGCATGGTCCGCAGACGGGACGCAGATCGCGTTCGAGGCTTACGACTACCCCGGCTTCAAGAACGAGCTGTTCGTCGTCGACGCGGACGGAAGCGACCTGCGCAAGCTCACCAACTGCGACTGCGTGAGCTCGTCGTACCCGGTGTGGTCGCCGGCCGGGCAGGAGATCGCGTTCATCCCCTGCTGCAGCAGCACGATCACCGCCATCAACGTCCAGACCCGCGCGACCAGGGAGATCGTCGCTCCCGGCGGCTTCGTCGGCGACCTGACCTGGTCGCCCGACGGAACCCAGCTGGCGTTCACGCACGATCTGATCGACGTCTCGCGCGTGGCGGCCACGGGAGGGGCGGTCGTCTCGGTGACCGGCGCCGGCCCGGGCTACTACGAGAACCCCTCGTGGTCGCCGGACGGCACGACCATCCTGGTCGAGTCGAACCACGAGACGCAGGCGACGAGCAACAACCGGGATCTCTACGCGATCGACGCGGCGAACGGGATCGCGGGCGGGATCACGCGGGTGACGTCGATGCTCGACGCGGAGAGCGATCCTGAATGGGCGCCGCTGTGCGAGGGGCAGTGCACCCCGACGTCGATCACGTTCCGGGTCCAAAAGACGAGGACGGCGGTGAAGGTGAGCGGTCAGATCCTGCCGCCCGTCGGGGGCCGCGCGAACGTGGCGCTGTTCCGCAAGACGAGGTCGGGCTACAAGCGGCTGTCGGCGAAGCAGGCGGCGTTCGACGCGGAGGGCCTGTTCGCGGCGACGTTCAACCGACCGGCCTCGGGCAAGTGCAAGGTGGAGGCGCGCTACGCGGGCGACGCCGAGCACGAGCCGACGCTGACGCGCAAGCTCTTCGCCTGCTGATCACTCCCGCGTTCCGCTAGGGACGGACCGGCGTCCTGCGAAAGTAGACGTTCGGATCCGGGATCACCGGCGACGGCACACCGGTGACCAGCAGGTCGTCTCTCTGGTCGGCCCAGACGCTGTAGAGCGAGGCCCCGTCCGAATAGAGGCCGTTGTAGTCGCCCGCGTAGCACGGCGAGACCAGCGGGTCGATATTCGGGTTGCTGTACGGAGGCGGGAACGGCACGTCGGAGAACGGACGGTTCTTTCCGAGGTCCGCGCCCCCGTCCGCGCCGAAGGCGACGTACTGCCGCATCTGACGGTTGCCCATGGGACCCAGAACGGTGGCGTCCTCGCGGCGATCCGTCCATGCCATCGCGAAGGTCCCCGGACCGGTCGAGACGATCTCGGGAAAGAACTGGTCCGTCGCCGTGGCGTCGTCGTTGACCTTCCGAGGTTTCGACCAGTCGCCTTTGCCGCGCGGCAGATAGCTCATGTATACGTCCGACTCGTCGGCTCCGTCGCCGCGGTCGGAGAAGGCGACGTAGACGGTCCCCCGGTAGCGGTTGTCGCCGTACGTGTCGACGGCGAGCGACGGGAACTCCTGCGTGCGCATGTCCCCGTTGAGGACTCGACGGGTGCCGATGCACACGCGCTGGTGCCCGGTCGGGTCTACCTTCGCGATCACTCTCGGTTTCGAGAACGAGTCACCCCCGTCCGAAGAGACCGAGTGGTAGATCGGCCGCGGGCAGTCGAAGCAGGTGACGTCCTCCCACACCGTGTGGACTTCACCGCGCGGTCCGATCGCGACGCGCACACCGGTGCTCCCGCCCTTCGCGAGCGCGACCGCGGGGGCCCA
>JALZEG010000053.1 GCA_030862185.1 Actinomycetota bacterium | reverse complement strand
TGTCGCGCGACTCCGAGCTCGTGTGGGTCGACGTCGACTTCTTCGACGGCACCAAGGGCGCGCACATGAGCATCTCCGGCGTGTCCGGCGTCGCGACCAAGACGTCGTACGCGCTGTTCTTCCTGCGCTGCCTCACCGCGCATCCGAAGTCGCTGGGCAAGGGAGCGCGCAACCTCAGGGTCCTCGTCTTCAACGTGAAGGGCCAGGACCTGCTGTTCCTCGACAAGCCGAACTCCCGCTTCACCGACGAGGCCGCGGAGGGCTGGCGCAAGCTCGGGATGGATCCCGCTCCGTTCGACTCCGTCTCGTTCTGGGCCCCCGCCCTCGCGCACGGCGCGAGCGAGGGGGTCCCCGACAGCCGCGCCCGCACCGAGGGCGTCGAGGCGTTCCGGTGGACGCCGCGCGAGTTCGTCGACGAGCGGTTGCTCCCGTTCCTGTTCACGGACGCGACCGACTCGCGGCAGCAGATCACGTTCGTCGCGGAGCGCGTCACGCGTCAGCTCGAGCGCTTCGCGTGCGACGTCGCCGGACGAGACGGCGCGATCGTGCTGCGAGATCCCACCGACGCGCTCCACTCCGACGAGCCCGTGGTCCCGTTCCCCGGCGAGCGCGTGATCGAGTCGCTCGGCGACCTCGTGGAGGAGGTCGCCACCTACGTCGAGCCGGACGACGGCGAGCCCGACTTCGCGTGGACCAGCCGCGTCGCGCCGGGGACCGTCAGCGCGTTCATGCGCCGGCTCTACGGCGCGCTGCCGCGCGTCGGCCGGCTCGTCAGGGCGGGGCCGTCGCGTCGCATCGACCGCGCCCGCGAGGCCGTGACGGTCGTCGACATCCACGACCTGCACGAGGCCGCGCAGCGCTTCGTCGTCGGGGCGATGATCGCCGAGGTCCATCGCGAGAAGGAGGGCCGCGGCCGGTTCCCGCTGTCGGTGATCGTCCTCGACGAGCTCAACAAGTACGCACCGCGCGAGGGCTGGTCGCCGATCAAGGACACGCTGATCGACATCGCGCAGCGGGGCCGATCGCTCGGGATCCTGTTGATCGGCGCGCAGCAGAGCGCGTCGCGCATCGATCCCGACATCCTCGGCAACGCGTCGATCAAGGTTTCGGGGCGGCTCGACTCGGCCGAGGCCGAACGCTCGGAGTACGGGTGGATGCTCCCGTCCACGAGGGCGCGCGCCCGGCTGCTCAAGCCGGGGACGATGGTGCTGTCGCAGCCCCCGATCCCGGCCCCCACCGTGCTCGAGTTCCCCTATCCGCCGTGGGCGACGCGCCCCGAGGAGGTCGACGACTCCGCCTCCGACCCGTTCGAGGGGCTGTAGCGGTGCGGATCCTGCACACCGGCGACTGGCACGTCGGCAAGAAGCTCGGACGCATCGACCGCGCGCCGGAGGCCGAGGCCGTGCTCGACGAGGTCGTGGCGATCGCGGCGGACGAGGACGTCGACGCGGTGCTGGTCGCGGGCGACCTTTTCGACCGGGCGGCGCCGCCCCTCCCGTACCTGAGCCTCGTACTGGAGGCGCTCAGGCGCCTCGCCGACGGCGGCAGGCACGTCGTCGTCATCCCCGGCAACCACGACTCGCCCGAGCTCATGCGCGTGCTCGGCCCCCTGCTCGCGGGGATCGGCGTGCTCGTCGTGCACAAGCCGCTGGCGCCCGAGGCAGGGGGCGTGGTGACCGTCCCGGCGCGCGACGGCTCGATGGCGGCGCGCGTCGCGTGCCTGCCGTTCGTCCACGAGGCGCAGGTGATCGACGTGATGGACGCTCCCGCCGAGGGCTACAAGAGCTACGCCGACCGCATCCGCGCGCTGACGTCGCACTACGCGCGGTGGATGGTCGCGCGTCCCCAGGCGAAGACGGCGGACCTGTTGATGGGCCACTTCATGGTGCACGGCGCGGTCCCGTCCGGCACCGAGCGCGAGCTCCACATCGGCGACGCGTACATGGCGACCGCGGACGCGATCCCGTCCGAGATCAAGTACGCCGCGCTGGGCCACATCCACAAGGCACAGGACGCGCCGGGCTCGGCCGTGCCCGCGCGCTACTGCGGCAGCCTCCTCCAGCTCGACTTCGGCGAAGCCGGCCAGGAGAAGTCGATATGCGTGGTGGACGTCCCGCACGGGATGAAGCCGGCGACGGCCCGCTGCGTCCCGCTGACGTCGGGCCGCAGGCTGCTGAAGGTGACGGGGACGATCGACGAGCTCACCGCACGGGCGACCGAGTTCGGCGACGCGATCCTCGACGTGTCGGTGGTCACCGACGGGCCCGCGCCGGGGCTGGCCGACGAGGTCCGCACGCTGCTCCCGCACGCGCTGTACGTGCGCGCCGCATGGGAGCGCGCCGAGGTCGCCGAGACGACGCGGGAGGGCAAGACGCTCCAGGAGCTCTACGCGGACTACTACCAGGAGCGCCACGCCGCCGCGCCCCCGCAGGAGCTGATGCACGCGTTCGAGGACCTCCTCGACCGTGTGGGGGTCGAGCTGTGAAGCCGGTATCGCTCACGATGAAGGGATTCCGGTCGCACGAGGACACGACCGAGCTCTCCTTCGCCGGGCGGCGCCTGTTCGCGATCGTCGGGCCGACCGGGGCGGGCAAGTCGTCGATCCTGGACGCGGTTTCGTACGCGCTCTACGGCGCGACCCCGCGCATCAGGCGCAACGTGAAGAAGCTGATCTGCACGCGCTCGGAGTCCGCCCACGTGCGCTTCGTCTTCGAGGTCGAGGGCCACGAGATCGAGATCACGCGCAGCCTGCGGCGCAGCGGCCCCGGCGAGCACGTGCTGGTCGACGGCTCCTCCGGGGGCCGCGTGATCGGCGACGCCAAGGTGACCGAACGTGTGACGGGGCTGCTCGGCCTCGACTTCGACGCGTTCTGCTCGTCGGTGCTGCTCGCGCAGGGCCGCTTCGCGAAGTTCATCGAGGCGCCGCCCACCGAGCGTTCGCAGATCCTCAAGGGCGTGTTCCGCCTCGACCAGATCGACGCCCTCCGGGACAAGGCGAAGGAGCGGCGCAACCAGCTCGAGGGCGACCTGAAGCGCGTCGAGGGCAAGCGAGCGCACATCCCCGAAGACGTCTCCGCTCTGCTCGACGACGCGGTCGCCGCGCACGCGACGTGCTCGCAGAGGGTTGCCGTCCTCGAGAAGGGGGCCCCGAAGGAGCGCAAGCTCGTGGACGCGGCCGAGCGGTCGGCGGAGGCGCTCGCGGCGGCGGAGGCCGCGCTGGCC
>JALZEG010000375.1 GCA_030862185.1 Actinomycetota bacterium | reverse complement strand
GCTCGGCGGAGAACGGCGTCGTGTCGGTGACGATCGCCGACGACGGCCCCGGCTTCGACGTGACGCGGCTCGAGACGACGGAGCTGCCGGACCCGTTCGCCTCCGGGGGCCGCGGGTTGTTCCTGATGAGGGAGCTGATGGACGAGGTGAAGTTCGAGACCTCCGACCGGGGCACGACGGTCGTGGTGCGGAGGCAGGTCTAGGAGTGCCCTCGCGGGCGATATGGGGACCGCTCGCGGTGTTGGTCGCCGGCGGGGTGGTGCTCATGATCCTCTTCGAGGATGACGAGGGTCAACGGGCCGTCGACACGGGGCGCCTGACGGTCTCGGTAGCGCCCGACGGCGAGCGCGTCCCGCCGCAGCTCGCCGGCGTGAGGTTCGATGTCGAGCTCGCGCGCGGAGGAGATCTCGTGCGGGTGAAGATGGAGGAGGGCGAGGGTCGCCACAGCAATCCGAACGGTCCCGAAGGCGAGCTGATCCTGGACGGCGACGACGTCTTCTTCTGGCCATACGGCCCCGGCCTCCCCGGCGGTAATCGGTGGATCCGGCTGGACCCGGACGCCGCCGGACGGATCTTGCCGGGCATCCTCGGGTTCGCCGACCCCGGCTGGCTCCTGTCGACGACCTCGGCGTTCGAGGACGAGGAGCCGGCGGGGAACGACGTCATCCGCGGCGTCGAGACCACCCGGTACGAGCTGACGCGCGAGTGGCGGGAGGCCGGCGAGGACGAATCGTCGCGGGTCCTCGAGGAGATGCGGGCGGCGATCGGGGACCGATTCCGCGCTTCCGCTTGGGTCGACGGCGAGGGTTTCATCAGGCGGTTGGTCATCCCGATGGAGGCGCGCTACTTCTCACCCCGCGCCCGCGAAGGCACGATCGACGTGCAGTACGACGTTTACGACCTGGGCGCGGACGTAACGATCGAGGTGCCCGACGAGGGCGACCTTCGGTCGTGACGGCGCGATAATTTGACCTCCCGGTCAAGAACCCCTCAGGAGGATTCCGTGGCCCGTGAAGCCGTCATCATCGAAGCCGTACGCACGCCGCTCGGGAAGAAGAACGGCGCCCTCAAGGACTGGCACCCCGTCGACCTCCTCGCCGAGGTCCTGCGCGAGACCGTCGATCGTTCCGGCGTGAACGCCGCGGCCGTCGACGACGTCATCTGCGGCTGCGTGTCGCAGGTCGGAGAGCAGTCGCTGAACGTCGGCCGCAACGGCTGGCTCGCGGCCGGCCTTCCCGAGGAGGTGCCGGCGACGTCGATCGACCGTCAGTGCGGCTCGTCGCAGCAGGCCGCGCACTTCGCTGCGCAGGGCGTCATCGCCGGCGCGTACGACGTCGCGATCGCGTGCGGCGTCGAGAGCATGACGCGCGTTCCGATGGGCAGCAGCGCGCAGTCCGGCGGCTGGCCCTTCTCCGACCGGATGATGGCGCGCTACGAGGGCGGTCTCGTCCCGCAGGGCATCTCGTCGGAGCTGATCGCGGAGAAGTGGGGCCTCGCGCGCGAGCAGCTCGACGCGTTCGGCGCGCGCTCGCACGTGCGCGCCGGCGAGGCGACCGAGGCGGGAGCGTTCAAGAACGAGATCCTTCCGATCAAGGTCGCGACGGATGACGGCCGGGTGCTGTTCGACCGCGACGAGGGCATCCGGACGCCGAACATGGAGAAGATCTCGTCGCTGGCCCCGTCGTTCAAGCCCGACGGCGTGACGACCGCGGCGAACTCCTCGCAGATCACCGACGGCGCGGCCGCGCTGCTGATCACGACGCCCGAGAAGGCGAAGGAGCTCGGCCTCCGTCCGCGGGCTCGCTTCGTCTCGTTCGCGCTCGCCGGCACCGACCCGATCACGATGCTGACGGGTCCGATCCCCGCGACGCGCAAGGCTCTTGCCAAGGCGGGCCTGTCGACCGAGGAGGTCGACCTGGTCGAGATCAACGAGGCGTTCGCGAGCGTCGTGCTCGCGTGGAAGAAGGAGCTCGGCCTCTCCGACGAATGGTTCGAGGAGCGCGTGAACGTCAACGGCGGCGCGATCGCGCTCGGCCACCCGCTCGGCGCCTCGGGCGCGCGCCTGATGACGACGCTGGTCAACGCGCTCGAGCAGCACGACGCGCGCTACGGGCTACAGACGATGTGCGAGGGCGGGGGCCTGGCGAACGCGACCGTTATCGAGAAGCTCTAGGGCGTCGGCCCGCATGGCACCATAGGTCGCCATGCTCGACATACAGCTCGTTCGTGACGACAAGGACGCGGTCGCGGCCGGCCTCGCGAAGCGCATGGAGCGTGCCGAGGCCGAGACCGCCCTGTCGGAGATCCTCTCCCTCGACGAGCAGCGGCGCGCGCTGATCGCGGAGGTCGACCGGGAGCGCCATCGCCGCAAGCAGGAGGCGGAGCGCTTCGCGGCGGCCAAGCGCGCCGGTCGGGAGGTGCCGCGGCCGGTTGACGGAGACGCGTCGAAGCAGGCCCTCGCCGAGCTCGAAGGCAAGCTGCGCGGGATCGAGAGCGAGCTGCAGGATCTGATGGCGGGGCTTCCCAACCTCCCCGCCGACGACGTGGTCGCCGGCGGCAAGGAGGCGAACCGCGTCGTGAAGGAGTGGGGCGAGCAGCCCACGCTGGAGAAGGTGCGCGACCACGTCGAGCTCGCGACGGCGCTGGACCTCGTCGACTTCGAGCGCGGGGTCAAGCTCGGCGGGTCGGGGTTCTGGATCTATACGGGCATGGGGGCGCGGCTCGAGTGGGCGCTCGTCAACTGGTTCGTGCAGCGGCACGTCGACGCGAGCTACCATTTCATGCTGCCGCCGCACCTGCTGTTGCACTCGGCGGGCTTCGCGTCCGGTCAATTCCCGAAGTTCTACGACGACGTGTACCACCTGGCGCGCGACGAGTCGAAGGAAGGCCACTTCCTGCTCCCGACCGCGGAGACCGCGATCCTCGGCGCGTTCCAGAACGAGTCGCTCGCTGTGGCCGACCTGCCGCTGAAGGTGTTCGCGTACACGCCGTGCTACCGGCGCGAGAAGGCCGGCACCCACTCCGACGAGCGCGGCACGGTGAGGGGCCATCAGTTCAACAAGGTCGAGATCTTCCAGCTCGTCGCGGAGGACTCCGCCGCGGACGCGCTCGACGAGATGGTCGCGCACGCCGAGTCGCTGGTGGAGGGGCTCGGCCTGCACTACAGGACGTCCCTGCTCGCCGCGAAGGACGCGGGCGCGGCGATGCGCAAGACGCTCGATGTCGAGGTGTGGATGCCGAGCGCCGGCAAGTACAAGGAGGTGTCGTCGGTGTCGTGGGCCGGCGACTATCAGGCCCGCCGGGCGCGCATCCGGTTCAAGGAGAAGGGCGGCAAGCCGCGGTTCGTCCACACGCTGAACGGCTCGGCCCTCGCGACGAGCCGCATCTTCCCGGCCATCCTCGAGCAGTTCCAGGAGCCCGACGGGTCGGTGCGCGTCCCCGAGGTCCTGAGAGACGCGGTCGGGACCGACCGGATCGCGACGGTCGGGAGCTAGACCGGTTTGAGCGGGGGCCGGCCGCGGCCCTCGACGAGGACCATCTTCTCCCGGCAGTGCGTGGGGGCCTTGTCCGAGGCGGCGATCTCGACCTTCAGCTCCAGGCCGCACATCGTGCAGACGTAGCGGAGGCTCTCGTCGCCGACGTCCTCGACGTCGGGCTCGGGCGGTATCTGGGCGGCGCCCCGGAAGTAGGCGAGGCCGAGGTAGAAGATCCCGGCGGCCATCCCGACCCCCACTGCCGCCCGCACGTAGCCGAAGGACCGGCCGAGCACGACGACCGGGACGAGGAGCGCCACCAGCAGGAGGACCCTCTTCACGGGCGCCGTTCTCCACAGCGGAATCCACAGCAGTGGATAAACCACATCTTTGTGATTTCGCGACCGCAGAGCGTCAGTGCCATTGCGTCGCGACGACGAACGCGGCCGAGATCAGCCCGAGCCCGTACCACAGCGCCCACGCCGCGTTCTGGTCGGGCAGGAGCCCGATGTAGTTCACGATGATGATGGCCACGCCGGTCAGCAGCAGCGTGAAGAAGAGCGCGCCGACCCACAGCGGCGACTCCTTCGGCTTCGTCTTCGGCGGCGGCTGGCGCGTGACCCGCTTCGACTTGCTCTTCGGCATAGATCGAGAATGGTAATCGGTTGACCGATACTTCCTCTATGACGTGGCTCCGCATCCTGGGAAAGTTCCTGATCTCCGTCGGCGTGGGGATCTTCCTGTTCGTGCTGTGGACGCTCTACGGAACCGGCGTCTACACGGCCAGGCAGCAGAACCGGCTCGCCGAGGAGTTCGACCGCCTTCCCGCGTTCGAGCGCCAGGACCCGGAAGGGAAGCCGCTCGCGGCCGGGCCCCCTCTCGGGTTCGATCCCGCGCCCGGGGCGCCGATCTTCCGGATGCACATGCCGACGATCGAGGACGACCCGATGATGGTCGTCGAGGGAGTGGGGGTGGACGAGCTGAAGCTTGGCCCGGGCCACTACCCGTCGTGCCGGCCCGGCTTCGAGCGACCGCTGTGCACCCG
>JALZEG010000350.1 GCA_030862185.1 Actinomycetota bacterium | reverse complement strand
CCATCGCGTGGCAGGCTTCGGCGACCTCCTCGACGAGGAGTCCGTGTCCTTTGGTGTCTGCGCGTTCCCGCTTGCCCACGTATCCCGTCCCCCACTTAACGGTCGGTAAAGGATGGTCGTCAGCGGGCTAGTTCCGCAAGGGGGTTGGGGACTCGATGCCGGTAACCGTCGCCGCCTGGACCGGGGCTCCAGAGGATGGGGGAGGGCCTCGCGAGGCCGGCGAGTCGCTGGGCCGGGCGGCCGCTCATCTCGAGGCGAAGAAGAACCATGCGCGGCGCTGTCGTGCGCCGCGCGGCCACCGGAAGTAGCCGCTAGGACGCCGGCGGCGCGGCCGGCGACACGACGAGGTCCATCAACAGCTCGTCGACCCACTGCTGCGTCTGGTCGTCCCACCGGCTCGCGCGCGTGACGCCGACGCGGCGGAAGCCGACCTTCTCGTAGCAGCGCAGCGCGCGGGTGTTCCGCTCGTCGGTCGACAGCGTGATCCGGTGGTGCCCGCGCTCTTCGACGAGGTGGCGGACGAGCGTGCGCAGCGCGTTGGTGCCGAGGCCCCTGCCGTGGTGCTCGGGCGCGAGGAAGACGTCGACGTCCGCATGGCGCGCCTCGGGATCGGGCTCCTCCCAGTACTGGACGAACCCCGCGATCTGGCCGCCGACCAGGACCACGAAGCGCCGGTCGCCCGGCTCGTCCGGCTCCGGGAACTCCGGTCCCGGGGATCCCCACCACCGCACGACCTCCGGCGTCTCGCGGATGCGACGGAGCACCGGCGCGTCGCCCGGCTCGACCGGCCGGAGCCCGACGCGCTGGCCCTGCAGCTCCACCTACCGGTGCTCGGGGTTCGGCTGGTCCCAGCGGCACCCCGCGTCCCACTCCGAGCGCTGGTTGCCGTACGCGGGGAAGCCGCCGCGGTCCTTCAGCATGCGCGCGGTGTGCATCAGGTTCCAGGTCATGAACGTCATGTTCCGGTTCGTGAAGTCGTTGTCGAACCCGGCCCCGTCGTCGCCGTACGAGGGCCCCGGTCCGGCCTCGCCGATCCACCCCGCGTCGGCCTGCGGCGGGATCACGTACCCGAGGTGCTGGAGCGCGTACAGGATGCTCATCGAGCAGTGCTTGATGCCGTCCTCGTTGCCGGTGATGAGGCACCCGCCGGTCCGTCCGTAGTAGGCGTACTGCCCGGCCTCGTTGAGCAGGCTCGAGTTCCCGTACAGGCGCTCGACGAAGTGCGTGCACACCGACGACTTCTCGCCCAGCCAGATCGGAGACGCGATCACCAGGATTTCCGCCGCCATGACGCGTTCGAAGAGGGCGGGCCACTCGTCGCTCTCCCAGCCGTGCTCGGTCATGTCCGGCCACACGCCCGTCGCGATGTCGTGGTCGATCGCGCGGACGACGTCGACCTCCACACCCCGGTTGCGCATGAGGGCGATCGACCGGTCCACGAGCAGCTGCGTGTGGGACGGTTCGGGCGACCGCTTGAGCGTGCAGTTCACGTACAGGGCCTTGAGGTCGCTCATGTCGAGCTCCACCGGGTCCTCCTCTCGTCTAGGACGGCAGGTCGCACACGTCGGCCAGCCTGCGCAACGGCGAGATCGCCTCGGCATTGTCCCGAAGCTCGATCTCGTCCACGCCTGGCTTGCGGTCGAGCCGGTCGCGCAGCGCGATCACGTCGGTTCCCTCGGCGGCGGCGACCTCGAAGGAGTCCGGCGGCACGTCCGGCGCGATCTCCGAGTCGTCTTCGAGCGGCTCGTACGCCTCTTCGGCCGGCACGAAACGCACCGAGTCGACACCGCGCAGCCGCGCGGCGCGCTCCTCCAACCTGGTGCGCTGCCGCGCCGTGACGTCGTCGCGCAGGTAGATCACGAGGTCCGGTGCAGTGCCGATCCGGTCCTCGACCGCTTCGGCCGTCCGTTCGACGAGCGCCGCGGTGCCTTCATCGCCCGCGGAACGAAGGAGCCGCGCGTCCACGTCCAGCAGTTGCGCGACCTCGCGGGGCTCGGCGACGAAGGCTCCGGAGCCGCGGACGTATCCGAAGGCGGCCCGCGCGTGGACGCACGTCGCCTGGAGGGCGTCCTCCGCCGAGATCGACTCGGGCGGGTCGCACGCGGCGGACGCCGCGACGACGAGGACCAGCCCGGCCGCGGAGGCTCGTCTCACTGTGCTGCTGCGGCGACGATCGCCGACACGGCGCGGTCGACGTCGTCCGCCGTCGTCGCCTGGTCCGACACGCTGATCCGCGCCGCGACGGTGCCGTGCCAGGTCGTCTCGCCCAGCCATGCCGTCCCCTCACGCTGCACGCGCCGCGCGACTGCCCGGGTGAGCTCGTCGTCGTCGCCGACGCGGACGAGGACCTGGTTGAGCACCACGTGGTTGAGGACCGCGAAGCCGGGACGCTCCGACAGCGCCGCCGCGAACCTCTGCGCGTGCTCGCAGCACCGGTCGACCAGCGCGGCCACGCCGTTGCGGCCGAGGCTGCGGAGCGCCGCCCAGAGCGCGAACACGCGCGCCCGGCGGCTGCTCTCCGGCGTCCAGTCCGATCCGTCGCGGGGATTGTCCGGGTCGCGGATCAGGTAGGGCGCGTGGAGCGCCAGCGCGGCCCGGTGGTCGTCGGGATGCGCGCACACGACGATGCCCGAGTCGTAGGGAACGTTGAGCCACTTGTGACCGTCGGTCGCCCACGAGTCGGCGAGCTCGACGCCGTCGACCAGGTGCCGCCGGCTCGGGCTCGCCGCGGCCCAGAGACCGAACGCGCCGTCGACGTGCAGCCACGCGCCGTGGGCGCGCGTGCTCCCGGCGATCGCGCGCAGGGGGTCGAACGCACCGGTGTTCACGTTCCCGGCCTGCGCGCAGACGATCGTCGGGGCGCCGGACCGGCCCAGCTCCGCGTCCAGCGCGGCCGCGTCCATCCGGCCCTGACCGTCCGCCGGCACCACCGTCACGGTGCGTTCGCCGAACCCGAGGAAGCGCAGCGCGCGCCCGATCGTGACGTGCCGCTCCTCCCCGGCGACGATCCTCACGCGCGGCGCGCCCGCGAGCCCGTCCGCTTCGACGTCCCAGCCGCGCGCCGCGAGGACGTGGTGCCGGGC
>JALZEG010000153.1 GCA_030862185.1 Actinomycetota bacterium | reverse complement strand
CGGGCGTCCCGGACGGTGACGCGGGTGGTCTACGGCTGGCGGCGGAGGGCCGGGTCGGGATCGAGCGAGAACGCCTTCGGCTTGCCGTTGCCGAGGGCGCCGTTCGACTTCACGGGGGAGGCGTCGATCTCGCCGCGGATGAACCGCTCGACGAGCTCGTGCGCCTCCGAGTCCGTGTACTGGACCGGGGGGGACTTCATGAAGTAGGCGCTCGGGCCGAGCAGAGGGCCGCCGACGCCGCGGTCGAGCGCGAGCTTCGCGCAGCGGACGGCGTCGATGACCACTCCCGCAGAGTTGGGTGAGTCCCATACCTCCAGCTTCAGCTCGATGTTCACCGGGATGTCGCCGAACTCGCGACCCTCGATACGAATGTAGGCCCACTTGCGGTCCTTCAGCCACGGCACGTGGTCCGAGGGGCCGATGTGGATGTCCTCCTTGTCGATGCCGTTCTCGATCTGCGACGTCACCGACTGGGTCTTGGAGATCTTCTTCGACTGGAGGCGGGAGCGCTCCAGCATGTTCATGAAGTCCATGTTGCCGCCGAAGTTCAGCTGGTAGGTGTGGTCGATCGTCACGCCGCGGTTCTCGAAGAGCTTCGACAGCACCCGGTGGCTGATGGTGGCGCCGAGCTGGCTCTTGATGTCGTCTCCGATGATCGGGACGCCCTTCTTGACGAAGCGCTGCGCCCACTCCTCGTTCGTCGCGATGAACACCGGCATGCAGTTGACGAACGCGACCCCGGCCTCGAGCGCCTGCTCCGCGTAGAAACGCGCCGCCTGCTCGGAGCCGACGGGGAGGTAGGAGACGAGCACGTCCGTCTGCGTGTCGCGCAGGACCTTCGCGACGTCGACGGGCGGGAGCTCGGACTCCGTCACGACGTCGCGGTAGAACTGCCCCAGGCCGTCGTAGGTGTGCCCGCGCAGGACCTCGACGCCCGTCTGCGGCACGTCCGAGAACTTGATCGTGTTGTTCGGCTCGGCCCAGATGGCGTCCGCGAGGTCGAGCCCGACCTTGGCCGAGTCCACGTCGAACGCGCACGAGAAGTCGACGTCCGAGACGTGGTACGGCCCGAGCTCGACGTGCATCAGGCCCGGGACGAACTCGCCGGCCTGCGCCTTCGCGTAGTACTCGATGCCCTGGACGAGCGACGACGCGCAGTTGCCGACTCCGACGATCCCCACCCTTACCTTTGCCATCTAAGCCCCCTTGTTCTCACACGCCCGAAGGATTCGCGCTGCCGGTCTCCAGCGAGCGCTCTTCCCTGATGAGCTCGTCGATCCATGCGATGTCGTTCTCGGTCGCGGCCATGCCGTGGTTCTGGAGCGAAAGCGTGTAGCTGTCGATGCGCTCGCGGTAGTCGCGGATGTTCGCCTTGAACTGCGCGAGCTTCTCCTGGAGGTAGGCCCTGCGGCGTTCGAGCAGCGCGAGGCGCGTCTCCGGCCGGAGGTAGCGGAAGAACGCGAGCTTGAGCGTGAAGTGCTCGGCGTCGACGGCCGCCGCGGTCTCCTCCAGCATGCCGGTGAAGATCTGCTCGCCGTGCGGCGTGATCCGGTAGACGGTCTTGCGCCGCCCCGGCGTCGTCTTGGCCGCCCGGGCCCGGCGGGTGCGTGAGGGCGCGGGCTCCGCGACCTTCTCGATCGCGCCGGCCTTCGTGAGACGGCGGAGGGCCGGGTAGAGCGAGCCCCACGAGACCTGCCAGAAGGGGCCGAGCATCCCGCCGAGCTGCTTGCGCAGCTCGTAGCCGTGCATCGACTTCTCTTTCAGCAACCCGAGCACGGGGAGCTCGAGCATCCCTGCCTGCTTCACGTGCGTCCCTTCGCTATCGACGCGATATATCGAACCGATATATCACCACGATACCTCGGGATGCGCAACCGGCCTGCGCGCAGGCCTCCCGACTACGGGCAAGGCGGGGTTTAGCATCTCCGAATGGCCATCTCAGGGAGGTCGTTCGACCCCACCCGGACGCCTCCGCCCCCCTCGGGCCCCCTCGTCGACTACAGCCTCGCCCGCCGGGCCGCGCTCGCGGAGCTCCGCAGGGGCTCGCTCGACACCAGCGAGGTCTGCGACGCCCACCCCGAGCTGATGAGAGCCGCCCGGAACATCGGCGAGGACGCCACGAGGGCCTGCCCGGTGTGCTCGCACGACGCCCTCCGGCTCGTCCGGTACGTCTACGGCGAGGACCTGCGGCGCAACAACGGCCGCGTCGTCTACCCCGACGAGTGGCTGCGGGAGCTGGCGCTCGAGCACGACCAGTTCACCTGTTACGTGGTCGAGGTCTGCATCGACTGCGCCTGGAACCACCTCGTGCGGTCGTACCTCGCGGGTCGCCGGTTCGGGACGCCGGCGGGCCGCCCCGAGCGCCGCAGCGGAGGATGACCGGTCGCCTGGGCGAGCGGCCCAGGAACAGGTGATCGCGGCGGCCTCCCTGCGGGGGTGGGGGGCCGGTGCCCGCGTCGCCGGCGCCGTCGTGGCCCTCGGATATCTCCTCGGGCTCGTCCAGGGCCCGCTCCTCGCAGTGGCCGGAGGTCTCGCGCTCGTCACCCTGGGGCGTAGCGCCGGCGCCCGCGGCTCCGACGACCTCGTCTTCGGCGGGGCGCTCGCCGTGCTGGTCGGGGCCCTGCAGGTCGGCGGCCTGCGGTGGGAGACGCTCGACCTGGCCGAGCTGCGGGGGGCGCAGGCCGTCCTGGGTCCGGCGCTGCTGGTGGG
>JALZEG010000152.1 GCA_030862185.1 Actinomycetota bacterium | reverse complement strand
GTCCGGGACGGTGCGGCGGAGCGCGTGCGGCAGGATGCCGGACGCGCGCCGGGCGGAGCCGGCGCCGGCCTCGGCGTCGCCGCCCCCGCCGAAGGCCAGGACGCCCCACCGCCCGAAGCGGTCGTCCGGCTGCCGGACAACGAAGAGACGGACACGCCGAAGGACCTCACCGATCCGAACAACCGGGTGCAGGACCCCGAGGACGCGCAGATCATCGACGTCGCGCTCGCCCCCGAGTCCCGAGGAAAGCGGGCGTTCGCGATAGGGGAGTCGCACTGTCCCTTGAGCGCCTGCCGGCCGGTGCTGTTCCGTTCCGACGACGGCGGCGCGAAGTGGCAACGCCTTCCGGCTCAGGGGTTCTCAGGCCACACGCTCGTGATACCGCCGGGAAGCGACGGGACGAAGCTGTTCGCGATGAGCCCGAGCGGGCTGCAGGTGAGCGAGGACGGGGGCCTGACGTTCACGATGGCGGCCCTGACCGGACAGGCCCCGGTCACGGGCTCGGTCGCGGTGTCACCCGCGTTCGCAGCCGGGGATCCGACGCTGCTCATCGGGGCGGAGGCGCTGGTTCGATACGACGACACGAACGCGACGCTCCAGCCGGAGCCGACCTCGGCCCTGGGCTCGTCGTTCGAGCCCGCGTTCGTCCCGGACTATCCTTCCGACGCGCGCTTCCTGATGGGCGGCGTCAGGGTGAACGAGGGACGGCTCGCGTCCACCGTCTTCAGCTGCAAAGAGCCGACGGGCCATTGCACCTGGGCGACGTTGCGCGGCGGGAAGGGAGCGCCGAAGATCCGGCTGCGTCCGGACTACGCGCGGTCGAACGTCGCGTATGCCTTCACCGAGAACGGTCTCTACCGGTCGCCCGACGTATGGGGGTACACGCGCCTGAAGACGCCGTGGCCGGAGGAGGCGATGCTCCTGGACCTCCAGCTACGGGGATCCGGCGACACGATGTTCGCGGCGGTCTTCGGCGGCAAGAAAGGCGCGGGGGACGGCCTCTACCGCAGCGACGACGAGGGCTTCAGCTGGGAGCGGGTGGCGTCGCCGCTGTTCCGCGGCGGCGCGAGCTCGATCGCGCTCGACGGGAGCCGGATCCTCGTGACGCTGGGGGAAGAGGGCCTCGCGTGCTCGGCGGACGGCGGCCTCACCTGGTCCCGCCGCTGCTGACCAGCGCTTAGGGGTCCTGGAAGACGAGCTCTCCGATCATCGTCACCGACGACAGCGAGCCCGTCGCGCACGACGTGGTCTTGAGGGCCTCGGCGGCCTGCAGCGTGAACTCGCCGACGCCGACGACGTTCAGCGTCGGGTTCTGGACCTCGAGCGTCCACGCGCCCCAGGTCCCGGTGAGGGTGTGGGTGCCGACGAACCCGCCCGGGCCCTCGGCGTCGAACGACTGGCTCCACGAGCCGCTCGCCACGGTCGTCCCGCACGACCACGCCGCGGCCCTGCCGCTGCCGCCGGCCGAGGTCCCGCTGGAGATCGAGCCGGTGAGCGTCGTCGCGCAGGACTGGATCCCCGCCTTCGTCAGGTCGAGGTCGGCGGCGCCGGAAGCCTCGAGGTCGTAGCCCGGGCCGCTCAGTGGGGGCCGGACGGGCGCGTGGAAGGTCAGCGTGACCCGGAGCGCGCAGGCGCCGGTCCACAGCTCGGCGCGCGCCGGAGCCGCACCGCCGGCGACGAGGCCGAGCGCGAGCAGGGGGCCGAGGATTCGGATGCGGAGTGTGGTCGAAGTCATGTCGAGCCTTTTGGCTGCCGACGAGGGAACTCCTCCCCCGGCCAATAACTTAAGCCGGGCCGGGGGAGGAGGTCACTCACCTCAGCAGCACTTGATCGGGCCGAGCACGTCGGGGTAGTTCGCCAACGTGTTGGCCGCCAGGATCGTCAAGATCGCAGCGACCTTGAGAAGCTTCGTCCTCATGTTGTCTCCTTTCGTGGTCAAGTGGACGGCTGACGCTGACGAATCTTAAATAGACTGTTGTCATCGTCTACCGCCACTGTTACGAAACGGGGCAAAACGTCTCTTAACCGCCCACGAACCCCTTGTGGGGTAGGCTTTGGTTGCTTAACTAGTCGTTACTACGTCGACCTCCAGGAGGACGGATGAGCTTCGCGCGAAGGCTCAAGCAGGCGCGGCTGGCCGCGGGGATGACCCAGGCGCAGCTCGCGGAGCCGATGTACACCCACGCGTACGTCAGCACTCTCGAAGCGGGCAGGAGGCAGCCCTCCCCTACCGCCGCCAAGCACTTCGCCCAGAAGCTGGGAATGGACGTCGACGAGCTCTTGACGGGCCGTCCTCCTCATCTCGCCGCGTCGCTGCGTTCGATGCTCCAGGAGGCGCGCGTGGCGTTGTCGCGCGGTGAGTACGAGAAGACCACGCGGGTCGCCGAGAGGGCGTTGAAGGAGGCCAAGAAGTACCGCCTCCTTCGGCTGCAGGCGACGGCGACGGAGCTTCTCGCTCTGACGGCCGAGCGACAGAGCCATCTCGGCGAGGCGCTCGAGCTCTACCAGGAGACGGAGGAGCTGCTCCGAGGTGAGCCCCTCACGGCGCTGGCGGATGCACGCGCGGGACGTATCCGCTGCGTGCACATGGACGGCGATCCGCGCTACGCGATCTACCTCGGCGAGTCGTTGCTCGAGCAGATGCGACAGAAGGGTCTCGACGACCCGACGGCCAAGCTGCGAATCCAGGCGCCGATGGTGCTCGCGTACTTCGAGACCGGCATGAGGCGGCAGGCCAGCGCCGTCTCCGAGGAGCTGCTGCGGATCGCACCGCGCGTGACGGATCCGTTCTACCTCGCCGTCATGCACATGAACGTCGGCAACGTCCTGATGCAGAACGCCGACATCGCCGACGCCGACGAGGCGTTCCGGCGGGCGGAGGACCACTTCCGGACCCTGGACCTCCAGGTGGAGCTCGGCCGCGCTCACCACATGCGCGGCTACAACTTCCTGGAGCACGGACAGCTTGACGAGGCCGAGCCGGAGTTCGAGATCGCGCTCGAGATCTTCGAGACGACGTCGAGCAAGGTCGACGAAGGACGCACCCACGCCGAGCTCGGCCGCCTGGCCCGGCTGCGCGGTGACGTCGAGACGGCCGTCGAGCGGCTGCGCCGTGCGTCGGCCCTGCTGAAAGAGGCGAAGGACGCGGCGGAGCAGGCCCTGGTCTACCGGGAGATGGGGCTCGCCCTCGCCGGGTCCGATCCCGGTGTCGCGGAGAAGCACCTGCGCAAGGCGATCGTCCTGTTCAACAAGATCGACGACGTGATCGAGGGTGCGAAGACCTACCGGCTGCTGGGCGAGTTCCTCGAGGTCGAACGGGAAGACGCGGCCAAGACCGCGTACCTCGAAGGGTTGCGGCTCCTCGAGCGAGTGTGACGATCGACGGGACGAGGAGGCGCTGCGCGTGAGTGATCGTGAGGACACGACTATCTACGACGTCGTCGTCAACGACGAGGAGCAGTACTCGATCTGGCCGGCGCACAAGGAGCTGCCCGCCGGGTGGCGCAAGGCCGGGAAGACCGGCCTCAAGCAGGAGTGCCTCGACTACGTGAACGAAGTCTGGACCGACATGCGGCCGAAGAGCCTCAGGGACCGGATGGACGCGCCGGCTACCGAATGACGAGCTCCAGGTAGTCCGGCGGCGGCGGGACCGTCGCCCCCCCGGCCTCCAGCAGCAGCGTCTCTCCCTCCCGGCCCGCCTCGCGGAAGCCGGCCAGACGCAGCGTTATCAGCATCATCCGGTTGCGTTCGTTCGGCACCAGCTCGGCCACGAAGCGCGCCCCCGCGTCCTGCGCCAGACGCATCACGTGGTTCAGCATCACGCCGCCGACGCCGCGCGACATCACACGGCACGACATCAGCAGCAGCTTCAGCGTCCACGCGTCGGGCCCCGTCTCCACCAGCGCGAGGCCGATCTTCCCGTAAGTGCCGTGCCTGTCCTCCAGCTCCGCCACGAGCAGGAGGTGCGACGGCGACCGAGCGAACGCCGCGAGCTCGTCGTACGAGTACGTCCGGCCGGTCGTGTTGAGCTGGTTGGTGCGAACGGTCAGCTCCTCGGCCCTCTGCAGGTCGTCCTCGCCGGCCGGCGAGATCGTGAACCTCATGCCGAGGCTCGCGAGGAACTCCTCCTTCGGCCCCTCGAACTCCGACTCCTCCCGAGTCCGGGCCGCGTCGGCGAGGTACAGCGAGCGGCGCCGCGCCGACTCCGGAGTGACGAACGGAGGATCGAAGTCCGGGAGGTCGAGCAGCGACGCGAGGTCGTCCGCCGGGTAGCACCGCACCTCGGGCAGCGAGAACGCGACCTCCTCGCGGTCGAACGCCTGGTCGTCGACGAACGCGATCGTGTCGATCCCGACGTTGAGCGCGTCGGCTACCGCCTTCACCGAGACGTCCTTCGCGTTCCAGTTGATCTGCGGGTACAGGAAGTACTCGTCGAGCCGGTGCTCGCGCAGCTTCGCCAGCGCCAGCGACTCCTCGTTGCGGCTCGCGATCGAGTTCAGGATCCCGCGCCGGTCCAGCTCGCGCACGACCTCGACCGCCCGCGGATCGATCTGCACCGACTCGTCTTCGAGGAGCGTCCCCTTCCACAGCGTGTCGTCCAGGTCCCACACCAGGCACTTCACCGGGGGCCGCGTCATGCGATCTCCACGAGCATCGTGCTCCACGCCGCGACCGGGCTGTTGTTCATGACCAG
>JALZEG010000198.1 GCA_030862185.1 Actinomycetota bacterium | reverse complement strand
TCCTGCACTCCTCGCACCAGATCGGACGCGTAGGCCAGGGCCTCCTCCGTCGGCTCGCCGGGCGGCTCCTCGGAGTCCGACGCCGTCGCCACCACCCAGCCGCCGGACCGCCGCGCCTCCAGGGCCTCGCTCGGCAGCGTGTCGCGAATCTCCGCCTCGTACAGCACGTCGAGGGCCAATCGTCGCGCGGCCCGGCGTGCCTTCACGAGCGGGATGGTGTCACCCCTGCACCCTCGACTGGTATTCGCCGGTGCGCGTGTCGACCTTGATCTTCTCGCCCTTCTCGACGAAAAGAGGGACCTGGACGACCGCGCCCGTCTCGACCGTCGCGGGCTTCAGCGCACCCGACACGCGGTCGCCCTTCATGCCGGGCTCGGTGTCGACCACCTCGAGCTCCATCGACACCGGCATCTCGGCGCCCACCGGAGTCCCCTCGTACACCGGGACCGTGACGATCGTCGAGTCCTTGAGGAACTTGCGCGCGTCGCCGAGGAGCACCGGGTCGACGTGCACCTGCTCGTAGCTCTCGTTGTCCATGAACACGAGCCCCGCGTCGTCCTCGTAGAGGTACTGCATCTCCCGCTTGTCGAGCACGGCCAGGTCGAGCTTCTCGTCGGCGCGGAAAGTCTTGTCGACGACCGCGCCGGTCTTGAGGTTCTTGAGCTTCGTTTTCACGAAGGCCTGGCCCTTGCCCGGCTTCACGTGCTGGTAGTCGACGATGGTGAACAGCCCGTTGTCGAGGTTGAGGGTCTGGCCCGGCCTCATGTCGTTGGTGGAGATCATCCGCTTCGAACCTTCCTTTAGACCTCTGTCAGCTCGTCCTTGGGGGCCTTGCCCAGCACGTCGGCCCCCCCGTCGGTCACCAGCACGCAGTCCTCGATCCGGATGCCGCCGGTCCCGGTCACGTAGATGCCCGGCTCGACCGTCGTCACGTCACCGGCGACGAGGCTGTCCTCCGACGTCTTGTGGAAGCGCGGCGCCTCGTGGATGTCGAGTCCGACGCCGTGGCCGAGGCCGTGGCCGAACGTCTCCCCGTAGCCTGCGTCGTCGATCACCTTGCGCGCCGCCGCGTCGACCCCCTTGCACGCCGCCCCCACGGCGATCGCGCCGATGCCCGCGCTCTGCGCCGCCAGCACGGTCGCGTAGATCGAGCGGTTCTCGTCGGTGGCGGAGCCGAGCACGACTGTGCGCGTGAGGTCCGAGCAGTACCCCTGCCAGCGCGCGCCGAAGTCGAGCAGCACGAGGTCCCCCGTGGCGAGCTCGCGGTCCGACGGCGTGTGGTGGATGTGAGCGGAGAGAGGTCCCGACCCGACGATCGGCTCGAACGACACTGAGTCCGCCCCGCGGCGGCGCATCTCCACCTCGAGGTCGAGCGCGATCTCGCGCTCGGTCCGTCCCGGCCCGAGCCGTTCGACGACCCATCCGAAGGCCTCGTCGGAGATGCGGACGGCCTCGCGCAACAGCGACACCTCCTCGGCGTCCTTGCGGCGGCGCAGCTCCTCGACGAGGTTCTTCGTCGGCGCGAGCTCGACGCCGTCGAGCTTGCCCTCGAGCTGGGCCTTCTGCGCGACCGGCATCGTCGCGGCCTCGATGCCGACCTTGGAGACACGCGCTTGCGTCAGGCGCGGCCCCAACGACTCGTGCAGGTTCGACTCGTAGACGTCGACGTCGGCACCCTGGACCAGGTCGCCGGCGCGGGCGCGGTAGCGCGGATCGGTGAAGAACGTCGCGCCGGAGGAGGTCACGAGCAGCTGCCCGTTCGTCCCCGAGAAGCCGCACAGATAGCGCACGTTCGTCGGGTTCGTGACGAGGAGCGCCTCGACCCCGGCCCCGTCCAGCGCCCCGCGCAGCCGCGCGATCCGGCCCTCGTAGTCCACCTAGACGCTCACCATCCCTGCGAGCGCGCGCAGCGCGACGACGTAGGACCGCGGGCCGAATCCGGCGACGATGCCGGCGGCCGCCTCCGCGGTCACCGAACGCCTCCGCCACGGCTCGCGCGCGTGGATGTTCGACAGGTGGACCTCGATCACCGGATACGGCACCGCCCGCACCGCGTCGGCGATCGCACGGCTCGTGTGCGAGTACGCGGCGGGGTTGAGCAGCGCGCCGGCGACCTCGCCGATGCCGCCGTGCAGCAGGTCGACGATCCCGCCCTCGGACGAGCTCTGGTGCACGTCGAGCTCGATCCCCAGCTCCTTCGCCTCCGCTTCCAGACCCGCGTTCACGTCCTCGAGCGTCGCCGGGCCGTAGACCGACAGCTCGCGCGTGCCGAGCAGGTTCAGGTTGGGTCCGTGAACGACTAGGGCCTTCATCCGGACAACCTCCTCACTGACGCAGCCAGCGTGTTGCGGTCGATCTCGACGCCCGCCTCCGGGCGGCCGAGCCCGGCGAGGAGCACGAAGCGGACGCCGCGCCGGTACTTCTTGTCGTGACGCCACGCGTCCTCGAGGTCGCCGAGGTCGAACGTCGCCGACACCGGAAGGCGAGACGCCTCGAGGGCACGGCGGTGGGCCGCCACGGCGGCCTCGTCGATACGGCCGAGCTCGAAGGCCGCGTAGGCGGCGGTCATCATACCGAGGGCGACCGCTTCGCCATGTCTCAGCGGGCGGGCGGAGGGCGCCGTGACGTGCTCCATCGCGTGTCCGAAGGTGTGGCCGTAGTTCAGGTGCGCGCGCGGCCCCCCCTCGGTCTCGTCGAGAGAGACGATCCCGGCCTTGATCGCGGCCGAGCGCGTCACCACCTCCCTGAGGACCTCCGGATCCGCGGCGGCAACGGCGCCGCCGCGGCCCTCGACGAGCTCCAGCAGCGACGGGTCCGAGATGAGGCCGTACTTGACGACCTCCGCCATCCCGGCGGCGAGCTCCTCGGGCGGGAGGCTCCGCAGCAGCGCGACGTCGCACACGACCGCGCGCGGCTGGTGGAAGGTACCGACGAGGTTCTTTCCCTGCGGGAGGTTGACCGCGGTCTTCCCGCCGATCGCCGCGTCGACCTGCCCGAGCAGCGTCGTCGGCGCGTGGACCAGCGGCATCCCGCGGTGGTACGTCGAGGCGACGAACCCCGCGAGGTCCGTCACGACTCCCCCGCCGAAGCCCACGACGAGGTCGTGCCGGTGCGCGCCCGCGGCCGCGAGCTCCGCGAGGAGGCGCGTGGCCTCGGTCAGCGACTTGGAGCCCTCGCCGGACGGGACGGTCAGCGTGTGCGTCTTCAGCCCGGCAGACGACAGCGACGCGACCGCGTCGGAGGCCGCCGCCTCGAGCTCCGGGTGCGTCACGACGAACGCCTTCTCCGAGTCCGCGGGAGGCGGGACGAGCTCGGCCAGGCGCGCCGTAAGCCCCTCGCCCACGACGACGTCGTAGGACCGGTGCCCGAGCTCGACGCGCACGCGGCCCGTGTCCGATGCCGTGGGGGCGCCGACGAGGTCGGCGATCTGGCCGGCGACGTCCGCGGGCGAACGGCCGTCGACCGCGACGGTGAGGTCGGCGGCGTTCTCGTACGCGGCACGGCGCGCCTCGTACAGCCCGCGCGGGTCGCTCCGCCGCAGCATCGGCCGGTTCGCCGACCCTCCGACGCGCCTGATCGCCTCGCCGAACGAGACGTCGAGGTGCACTACCGTCGCCCACTGCAGGGCGGTCGTGACGAGGGGGTCCCCGAGCGTCCCGCCGCCGAGCGCGACGACGGAGTCCGGGCCGCGCAGGGCCGCTTGCGCGACCTCGCTCTCGAGCCGCCGGAACGCGGGCTCGCCGGCGTCGGCGAACAGCTCCGCTATCGAGGACCCCGCGCGCGCCTCGACGAGCGCGTCGACGTCGACGAACGCGAGCCCCAGGCGCGCCGCGAGCAACCGGCCGACCGTCGTCTTCCCGGCCCCCATGAAGCCGACGAGGACGATGTGCTTGTTGAGCGCCCCTACCTCGGGGACCAGTCGATCCGCTCCACG
>JALZEG010000194.1 GCA_030862185.1 Actinomycetota bacterium | reverse complement strand
CCGTACCTCACCGACGTCGACGGCAACACCTACCTCGACTTCGTGCAGAGCTGGGGCGCGCTGCTGTTCGGGCACGCCCACCCCGCGATAGTCGAAGCGGTCGCCGAGGCGGCGCGCAAGGGGACCTCGTTCGGCACGCCGAGCGAGCTCGAGGTCGAGCTGGCGCGGCTCGTCACCGCGATGGTGCCGAACGCCGGCAAGATCCGGTTCGTGTCGTCGGGGACGGAAGCCGGGACGACGGTCGTGCGGCTCGCGCGCGGCGCGACCGGACGCAACAAGGTCCTGAAGCTCTCCGGCTGTTACCACGGACACGTCGACGCGCTGCTGGTCGACGCCGGCTCCGGCGTCGCGACGCTCGGGATACCCGGCACCCCCGGCGTGACCGCGGGGGCCACGGGCGACACGCTCGTCGCGCGGTACAACGACCTCGAGTCCGTGCGGGAGGTGATCGACGGGTTCGAGGACGACCTCGCCGCGATCCTCGTCGAGCCCGTCGCCGCGAACATGGGCCTGGTCCTCCCGGAGGAGGGCTTCCTCGCCGGCCTGCGTGCGGCGGCCGACGCGACCGGCGCGCTCCTGGTCTTCGACGAGGTGATCACCGGGTTCCGTCTCGGGGCCGGCGGCGCGCAGGAGCGCTTCGGCGTCCGCGCCGACCTGGTCATGCTCGGCAAGGTCCTCGGCGCCGGCCTTCCCGTCGCCGCGGTCGCCGGACGAGCCGACGTCATGGACGAGCTCGCGCCGGTCGGACCCGTGTACCAGGCGGGGACGCTGTCGGGGAACCCGCTCGCGATGGCGGCCGGGATCGCGTCGCTGGGGCTGATCCGATCCGACCCCGGCCTCTACGACCGTATCCAGGAACGCGCCCGGTCGCTCGTGAAGGGGCTCGTCGACGCGGCGGACGAGGCGGAGGTGCCGATGGTGGGAGCCGCGATCGGGGGCCTCGCGGGGTTCTTCTTCGCGAGCGAGGAGATCCTCGACTACGAGGCGGCGAAGGCGACGGACCAGGGGACGTACGCGCGCTTCTTCCGCGGGATGCTCGCGCACGGGGTGTACCTGCCCCCGTCGCGCTTCGAGGCGCTGTTCGTCTCCGCCGCCCACACCGAGGAACACGTCGACCAGCTCGTGGAGGCCGCCCGTGGCGTCTTCGCCACCCGTTAAGCCGCCGGCCCCCGGGGAGGCCCCGGACCCGCCGCCGACGAAATGGCCGCGCTGGCGGATCAACATGCTCGTCGGGGCCCTGATCCTGCTGGGGTCCGCGATCCTCGACGCGGCCGTGGATGACCTCGCGCGGCCGCTCTACTTCGTGCTGTTCGGGGCCGGGTACGTCTTCCTGGCGTACGGCTTCTTCACGGCCCTGGGGGCGCGCAACAAGAAGAGGTGAGCGTCAGTCCTCGCGGCCGAGGATGAACCAGAGGATCCCGATCGTCACGAGGAGCATGACCGTCAGCAGGACGAACGCCTGGCCCCCTTCCTCGCCGGCGTTGATCCCGGTCTTCGTGCACCCCGACAGCAACAGCAGCGTTGCCGTCGTGGCCGTGGTCCGCATGTGGGTCCGCTTCCGCACGTTCGTCTCCTCCTAGGCGCTCGCACCCGCGCTGCGGGCTCGCTTCTCGGTCCAGCCGAGCCCGAGCAGGTGCGCCACCAGCAGCACGAGGAAGCCGCCCGTGATCATCCGCGCCTTGCCGGACGGGTTGCCGGGATCCTGCTCGAGGATCACGAAGACCTCCGCGTTCTCGTCCGGCCCCCCCTCCTCGGCGGCCGCGTCGTCCTCGGTTGGGTCGTCGCCCTCCTCCGGGGCGAGGTCCTGGTCCTGCGGAGCATCCCCCTCTTCCGGATCGGTCGGCACGGGCTCGAGGCGCACCGCGGCGTAGACCGTGCCGTCGCGCTGGAGCAGCCGTGTCGAGTCGGAGTCGACCGTCGCCTGGTCGGCGCTCTCGAAGACCTCGACGTCGCCGGCCTCGATCGCGTCCTCGAGGTCGCCCGTGGCGGCGCTCTCCGCGCCGGTCTTGATGTCGAGCAGGGCGTCGTCGTCCTGGCCCGCCTCGAACCACTCGCCTTCGGGGTAGTCGGCGGCCGGGCCGAACTGGATCTCGTCGACGGACTCCGCCACGCCCACCGGCCGGTACGACGGGAGCTGCCCGACCGGGCCGAGGGGCTCGCCGATCGACCAGACGACACCCATCAGCAGCAGGAAGCCCAGCGTGACCGACGCGGTCACGAAGTACGCGAGCCGGGGGCCGAGCACGATCGTGAGCAGCAGCCATACGCTGCCGCAGAAGACGATGATCGCGGAGACGGTTACCGCGAGGCCCTCGACGAAGAGGCTGTCCACCTACAGCGTCCTCTCGTACTCGAGCACGGCTTCGATCTGCTCGTCCGTCAACGGATACGGCGGGATCGGGATCCCCTGCGCGGGGGCCTCCGCGAACTGCGGCATGAACGCGAACCTCCGGCCGTTGCGGATCGTGAGCATGTGCTGGGCGCGGTCGAGGTGCCTCACGTCGCCTTTCCACAGCGCCATGCCCTGCATGACCGGGTCGTCGTCGGTGCCGGCGGCCTCGCGTCCCTGCCCCCTGTCGCCGTGGCACACCGCGCAGCGGGCGGTGAAGATCTCGGCGCCCGAGGAGCACGACAGCTCGTCGTCGGCGAAGGGGTCGTTGCACGCGGGGGCCAGCTCCGGCGGCGGCTCCTGGATGCTCTTCAGCCACGCCATGACGTCCTGCACCATCTGCTCGGTCATCGGGCCGCCGAACTCGACGCCCCAGGCCGGCATGGGCGTGCCCGGCCGCCCGCGCTCGATGGTGAACTTCACGATCTCCTCGTCCCAGCGCTGGAAGACCGTGTTCAGCGGTGGCGCGCGCCAGGTGAGCTCCTCGTCCGTCTCGGGATCGGTCCGCTGCGCCAGACCGCCGCCGGCCTCGGGGCCGTGGCACTGCGCGCAGTTCATGCCGAGCGAGATCTCCCGCTCGAGCTCCTTGTACTCGGACGCCGGCGCGTTCTCGGGGAGGATCGGAGGGTCGGAGAAGATCAGCTCGCCGCGGTGCAGCGACTCCTCGTCGAACCGTTCCTGGAACGAGGCCTGACGGTCGCTCTCGGGCAACCAGTACGCGGGCACGAAGATCGCGAGCGCGACGGTCGTGACGAGGCCGCCGGCGATGATGCGCTCGAGCCGCGGCCCCTCCAGGACCTCGTCGGGCTGGCCGGGACGCATCGCCTGCGGGATCCCGATGCGCGGGCGCGGCCCCCTGCCCGGCCGGCCGCTGCGAGCGAGGAAGATCGCCCACATCAGCGCGGCGGGCACGATGACCACCAGCGCGAGGGTCAGTACGTCGCTCGATGACACCTAAGCCGCCCCTGCCTTCCTAGTCGCCAACCGTCTCTTCGCTACACCGGCACGCAGAACGCGCCCACCGGCTCGGAGAACCTCTCCCACGTCGACGTGCCGCGCGGGGGCCCGGTCTGCAGGGCTCCCGTGTCGACCTTCACGGCCGTGCCCTCGACCACGACGGGGAACCGGTCGAGCCCGCGCGGGGCGGGTCCGGCGAAGTACTCGCCCGTGAGCTGGTACTTCGACCCGTGGCACGGGCACTCGAACAGCATCGACGTGTCGCAGTGGGGGACCGAGCACCCGAGGTGCACGCACTTGCGGTACAGCGCCTGCAGCTTCGTCTCCGCGGCCCCCGTCGTCGCGTACACCGGCGATTCGGCAGTGCCCTCGTAGTAGACGAGGTAGAAGCGCCCCTCCGGGATGAACAGCGGCTTGAACGCGCCCTGGGGCCCCACCTGCGAGATGATGTCGTCGTAGTTGCCCGCGTTGATCGTCGTCCCGAACCCGCCGGTCAGCTTCGGCCAGAGGAACGAGAGCGACCCCATCCCGAAGAAGCCGAGGAACGCGGCGAACGACGCGGTCCACGAGCGGTTCAGGAACTGCCGGCGCGAGACCGCCATCTGATCCGGGGTCAGCGGCTTCCGCTGCTGCTTCGGGACCGACTGCACGGTTACTTCCGACGACCCAGCCCTTCCGGCCTCTGCCGGCTGCGGACGCAGCGACGGCTTCGGCTCTTGCTCGGTCGACGGAGGCCCGGTCTCGGGCCGGTCCGCGCCGGCGTTCGCCTGGCGCTGCCGGCGGATCGTGACGTTCACCATGAACAGCGCGAAGGCCAGGATGCTCGCCGCGACGACGATGAGGGCGATGGTTCCCGGGCTCACCTGGGCTCAACTCCTTTGCGGTCGTGCGGGGTCTGCGTCATAGCTCGAAGAAGATGCCGCTCTCCCACGGGAAGACCCAGTTGAAGCCCGGCCCCCGGAAGAACATGCCGATCGTGGTCAGCACGGCGAAGCTCAACATGAAGAACGAGAAGAGGACGATCGCGAGCTTGCGGTCGTCGGGCCGCGTCGACGGATTCCTGTCGATGAACGGGAACGCGAACAGGATGATGATGATGACCTGCGGGATCGTGACGCCGGCGACCTGCGGGTGGAAGTAGCGCAGCAGCTCCTGGAGGCCGAGGAAGTACCACGGCGCCTTCGACGGGTTCGGCGTCTGGTTGAAGTTCGACAGCTCGCGCAGCGGCGCGTCCACGGCGATCGAGAAGAACGTGACGGCCGCGAGCACCACGAGCAGCGAGACTGCCTCGGCGGCCATCAGGTGCGGCCACACGTTGACGCGGTCCATCGGTCGGCGCTCGACCTTCTGGATGGCCTCGGGCTTGACGACCGCGAGCAGCCGCTGGACCCGCTCGGGCACGGCCGGACCGCCGTTCCCGACGGCCTTCTTGACAGGCGCCCCCCCGCCTCGGGCGGCAGCGGGTCGTGCTCCGGCTGCGGGCTTCGCGGTCGCGGCGGCCGGCTTCGCCGCGGCGGGAG
>JALZEG010000191.1 GCA_030862185.1 Actinomycetota bacterium | reverse complement strand
GGGCCGAACGGGTTCTCGGCCCTCGTGTTCGCGCTCCCACAGAACGGGCAGCGCGCCACCGCCGGCAGGCCGATCTCCGTTATCAGCACCGGCCCCTTGCCCGTCGGGGGAGCGAGCCCGAAGTCCTTCAGCTTGAGCCGGCCTTCCTCGGTGATCCGGTCGTCCGTCCACGGCGGGTCGAACGACATCGACACTCGAACGCCCCTGACGCCTTCGACCGCAGCGACCGCGGCGGCGACGTCCCGTTCGATCACCGGGATAGCCGGGCAGCCCGTGAACGTCGGCAGGACCACGACTGACGCGACGCCGTCGTCGACCGACACCTCACGGATCATCCCCATGTCGACGACCGACACCGCGGGGATCTCGGGGTCCGCCACGCCCGCGAGGGCCTCCCAGACCCGTTCCTCGATCGTCCCGACCGAGACGCTCACCACGACGCCCCCGGGTGCGAGCGATACGTCACCGTCATCACGTCCCACAGCTCCTTGAAGTCGTCGGTGTGCTTCCCGGACCGCCCGCCGACGGCGATGGCGGGAGTCGACGCCGGCAGCTCCACCGGCGAGCCCTCGTCCGCGATGAGGTCGCCCGACGACGACGCCTCGAAATGCGCGGTCTCGTCTGCGAAGCGGCGCGCCTCCGTCGGAAGGCCGAGCTCGTCCAGGGCCCCCGACGTCCTCTCCACGAACTTCGCCAGCAGCTCGCCCGACGGCACCGGCAGAAGCCCCTCCGCGACCGCGGCGGCCTCCTCTTCGATCGGCTCGAACACGCCGAGGGTCTCCACGTACGCGTCGGACAGAGCGTCGACCAGCTTCGTCCTGCCCTCGACCGGGCCGCGCACGATGCGCTTTATCCACGTGTCGGCGTGGATGAGGTGGTAGCGCTCCTCGCGCCGGACCTTGCGCGCGAGCGCCGCCAGGTCGGTGTGCGACGACTCCTCGAGAGCGGCGAGGCGCACGTCGTCGGCGTTGTCGTACAGCCAGTGGCGCGCGAGCGTGAACGCCCAGTCGCCGTTGGGGCGCTCGCACAGGATCGCGTTGCGGTACTCGCCCGGATCGCGTCCGAACGCGAGCGCGTCGGGCGACTCTCCGGTGGCCTTCGCCGCGATGGCGTAATAGGCCGCGGCATGACCGATCTCGTCCTGCGCGATCGACGAGAAGGCCACGTCCGCTTCCATATGGGGCGCGTAGCCGGTCCACTCGGAGTGGCGGTGGCCAAGCACGAGCTCATCGTCGCCGAGCGCGGTCAGCAGCGAGACCAGCGCGGCGGTCACGACGCGATCTCCTGCGCACGCTTGCGAGCGCGCTCCCTCTTGGAGACGACGTCGCGGTACGCCGACGCGAACCGGTAGGACTTGTCGGCCGCGATCTCGAGCAGGCTCTCGTCCTGGAACGAGTGGATGTCCGACCGCTTCACGACCCACATGTGCTCGCCCTCGCGCCGGCGCAGGAAGCACTCCTTGCCCATCAGCAGCGCCATCTCGGAGTCGGGGGCGATCACCGCGCCCGCGTGCTCGAACGGCTCCTTGTGGCCGCTTCTCCGGAAGACCTCGTAGACGTCCATCGTCGCCTCAGGCCGCGTGGATCGCGGGTTCTTCGAGCGCCTCGCGGACCCACCGGTGCGACTCGTACGTCGTGCGCCGGGTCCCGAGGCGCCGCGCCGTCTCCGGGCCCTCGTTGCGCTTGATCGACTCGAGCGGCGCCCAGTCGATCTCCTCTTCGACCAGCACCCAGTGCCCGTCCTCCTGCACCGGCGTCGGCGCGGGGATCGTGAAGCCGAGCTCGAGGATCTTCGGGACGTAGCGGTCGAGGAACTCGGCGCGGAGGTCCTCGTTCGTGCGCGTCTTGACCTTCCAGCGAAGCAGCAGGTCCTTCTCCACGTTCGAGCGGGGGCCGAAGAAGTGGATGATCGCCAGCCACCAGCGGTCGAGCGCCTCCTGGAACATGGCGCGCTGCTCATCCGTGCCGGACGCGAGCTCGAGCGTGATGTCCTCGCCGTGGCGCAGGTGGAGCTGCTCCTCCGCGCAGATGCGCTTGAGCACCCGCGTGTACGGCGCGTAGGACGAGTCGAGTAGGGCAGCCTGCGTCACGAGCGCGGCCCCGTCGATCAACCAGCCGATGATCGCCACGTCGCCCCAGTGCTTCACGGGATAGTGGAAGACGTTGTGGAACTTCGACTTGCCGTTGACGAGGTCCTCGTACATCGCGACGCGGCTCTTCCCGAGGTCCTCCGCGACCCGGTAAAGGAGCTGCGCGTGGCCGACCTCGTCCTGGATCTTGGCGCAGAGCGACATCTTGCGCTGGAGCGCCGGCGCGCTCGGCAGGCACTCGCGTTCCGGAAGCGCGCCCATGATCTCGGAGTTCGCGTGCATCTCGATGAACTTGAGCACGCCGCGGCGGAAGTCGTCGGGCATCCAGTCGTTCGCCTCGACCTTGCCGCCGGCTTCGATGTGCTCGTTGAAGCGTGCGAGCTTCTCCTCGTACGTCACTGCGCCAACCCCCTTGTCAGTAGCTCCGCAAACCTCTCGCCTATCTCCGTGGGGCCGAGCTCCCCTCCGGGCCGGTACCAGGAGAACAGCCAGTTCCCCGCGGAGAGCACGAGCGTCGCCGCGAACCGCACGTCCGCGTCCGCCCTGAACTCGCCGCTTGCGATCCCTTCGTCGACGATCGACCGGACCATCGCCTCGTAGCGGTCGCGCTTCGCCTGCACCGCGGCCCTCGGGTCCTCCGACAGATACCTCCACTCGTTCAGGAACACGGTGGCCGAGTCGAGGTGCTCCGCGGCCGTCTCGGCGTGGCCGACGAGCAGCGCCTTCAATCGCTCCGCCGCGGACCCCCCGGACGCCAGCGCGCGCTCTCCCCGCTCGAGGAAGCGCTCGGCCCCCTCGTCCACGACGTCGAACAGCAACTCCTCCTTCGAGCCGATGTGCGCGTAGAGGGAGCCGCGCTGCAGCCCGAGCGCGTCGCCGAGGTGCTGCATCGACGTGCCGTGATAGCCGCGCTCCGAGAAGAGCCGTGCGGCCGCCTTCACGACCTCGGCCCGCCGGCCGGTCTTGAGCTGAGTCGCTACCTGTGCCAACGCTCCTCCAAACAAACAGTCGTTTGGAAAGGCTACCAGATAGCCTGGGGCCCGATGCCGCTGCCCGACCGCGACGCCCCGGCCCCCGAGCGCCTCCCGCACGTCCTGCGGAGGCTGAAGAAGGCGTACCCCGAGGCGAAGATCGCCCTGAACTACACGACCCCGCTCGAGTGCGTCGTGGCGACGGTCCTCTCGGCCCAGTCGACCGACGCGAAGGTGAACGAGGTCACCGCCGGGCTCTTCCGCAAGTACCGCAAGCCCGAGGACTACCTCGCCGTGCCGGAGGAGGAGCTGCAGCGCGACATCCACCCGACGGGCTTCTTCCGCCAGAAGACGAAGGCGCTGCGAGGGCTGTCGCAGAAGCTCCTGGAGGACTTCGGCGGAGAGGTGCCGCGGTCGATCAAGGAGCTGGTCACCCTGCCGGGCGTCGCCCGCAAGACGGCCAACATCGTGCTCGTCAACTGCTACCCGCAAGAGGCGCGCAAGGATCCCGACGCCGGCATCGCCGTCGACACGCACGTCGGCCGCCTCGCCGTGCGCCTCGGCTTCAGCGGCTACGGCTCCAAGGAGGCCGAGAAGATCGAGCGCGACCTCATGGAGCTCGCCCCGCGCAAGGAGTGGCCGCAGCTCCCGTACGTGCTGATCGAGCACGGCCGCGCGATCTGCTTGGCGAAGAAGCCGCTGTGCGCCGACTGCCCCGTGGAGCCTCTGTGTCCTTCCAGTCAAGAAGCGGACCGGGCGGACCTATACAGACGTTGACCCCATACGATGGCGTCGTGAAGAAGGTCATCCTCGCCGCACCTCGCGGCTACTGCGCAGGCGTCGACCGCGCCGTACAAATGGTCGAGCGGACTCTCGAGATGCTCGGCGCGCCCGTCTACGTCCGCAAGGAGATCGTCCACAACCGCCACGTCGTCGAGGAGCTCGCGCGGCGCGGCGCGGTGTTCGTCGACTCGGTCGACGAGATCCCTGAGGGAGCCGTGTGCATCTTCTCCGCGCACGGGGTCTCGCCCCAGGTCCGGCGCCAGGCGGAGGAGCGCAACCTCCAGGTCATCGACGCGACCTGCCCCCTCGTGACGAAGGTCCACCTCGAGGCGAAGCGGTTCGCGCGCGAGGGCCGGCGCATCGTGCTGGTGGGCCACGAGGGCCACGAGGAGATCGAGGGCACGGCCGGGGAGGCCCCCGACGCCACGACCGTGATCGAGCGTCCGGAGCAGATCGACGAGCTCGGTCTCGATCCCGGCGAATCCGTCTCGTACCTCACGCAGACGACGCTGTCGGTCGACGACACGCTCAACGTCGTGGAGGCCCTGCGCGACCGCTTCACCGACATCAAGGGCCCCCGCTCCGACGACATCTGCTACGCGACGCAGAACCGCCAGGTGGCGGTAAAGGCGATCGCACCCGAGGCCGACGTCGTGCTGATCGTCGGCGCGATCAACTCCAGCAACTCCAACCGTCTCGTCGAGGTAGCCCGCGGTGCCGGCACCCCGGGCTACCTCGTTCCCGACGAGACGTACCTCGACCCCTCGTGGCTCGAGGGGGCCGAGACCGTCGGTGTCAGCTCCGGAGCGAGCGCCCCCGAAGTGCTCGTAGAACGCCTGCTCGCGAAGCTGTCGCTGCTCGGCTACGACCACGTCGAGACGCGAGAGGTCACGACCGAAGACGTGACCTTCTCGCTACCGCCGTGGCTGCGCGAGGAGCGCTCCGCCGTTACCGGGTCTGCCTGACTAACAGCAGCCGGCGTCGCCGAGAAGGCCGAGAACGTCGCTCATCGGCCAGTCGGCCGCGCCCGTAACCCACACCGCCGCGACGACGGCGGCGAACCGCAGGATCGTCATTGCGCGCTTCATTTGCACCTCCTTTCGTGCTCGAGGGACAACGCCGCGAGGATTAACGAGCCTGTTTTCGGGAAGACATGACCGGGATTACGCTACGGCGAACGCCCTTTACCCGGAGGTGGTTGGCGGCGGGGTTACACTTCGCAATCGGGCGGTGAAATGAGGGCCGGAGGGCCGAATGAGTGTCGGAACACGTCTGAGGCGACTACGTCTGCAGCGCGGGCTGACCCAGAAGGAGCTGGCGGACCCGCGGTATACGCATGCGTACGTCAGCACGATCGAAGCCGGGCGGCGGACCCCTTCGCCGACGGCTCTCGAGCACTTCGCGAAGAAGCTCGCGGTCGACGTAGAGGAGCTCCGGACCGGGCGGCCACCCGACCTGGAGGCGAGGCTCAACCTCAAGCTCCAAGAGGCTCGTAAGGACGTCTCGGCAGGCGCGTTCGACGAGGCCGGCCGAGCCTTGGCCCAAGTCCTCAGGGATGCGAAGCGCTACAAGATGACGCACCTCGAGGCCAAGGCGACGGAGTACCAAGCCCTGATAGAGGAGCGCCGCGGAAATGCCCAAGCCGCTTTCGAGCGGTATCAGGACGTCGAGAAGATCCTCATCGAGGCGCCACCCCCGCTGCTGGCGGATTGCGTCGCCGGCCAGGCGCGGTGCCTCACCGACATCGGCGACGTCAGGTACGCGATCTTCCTGATCGAGAGCCTCGTGGATCGTCTCGACCGCGAGGGCTACAGCGACCCGAACGCGCTCGTCCGCCTTTATGCGCCGTTGGTGCGCGCCTACGTCCAGCTCGGCGTGCACTCCAAGGCGACCGAGTATGCCGACGCCGCCATCGCGATGCTCCCGGAGGTCGAGGACCCGTTCAACCAGGCGGTGATGCACGTCAATCTCGCGACGGCTTACTTGAGGGACGGTCGTGCGAAGGAGGCGGACGAATCGCTCCTGCGGGCAGAAGACCTCTTCCGCAACCTCGACCTGCGTGCGGAGAGCGCTACCGCCCACCTCAACCGCGGCTATTCGCTGGTCAGGGGAGGCGGCGACCTCGGGATCGCTACGTCCGAGCTGGAGACCGCTCGGGAGCTATTCGTGTCGATGGGGAACGACAACCTCGAGGCGCATGCGCTGAACGAGCTCGCGCACATCGCACGCGTCGAGGGTGACCTCGTAGCCGCGCGGCGTCACCTGGATCGCTCGTTGTCGATCCTCAAGAACAGCGAGGACGTCGGCGAGCTGGCGTTGGCGCATCTCGAGCGCGGCTTGTGCATCCAGGAGGAGGACTCGAAGCGCGCCGAGAAGCACCTCCGCAAGGCGGTGGATCTGTTCACCAAGGCGGAGCAGTTCCTCCGTGCGGCCCGCGCGCATCGCGTCCTCGGCGACATGCTCATGGAGCAGGGCCGTGAGGACGAGGCGTGCAAGGTCTTCAGGGCCGGGCTGTGGGTGCTCGAGAACTTCGAGTGTCCGTAGCGGCCTCCGGCGGCGCGGAAGTTCCCGTAGGACGGGATCGCTTGCGATCCCGTTAGCGGATCGACTGCTCGATCTCGCCCGCGACGTCGAAGTCGAGCGACGTCAGGCCCCCCTCGGAGTGGGTCGACAGCAACAGCTTGACCTTGTTCCAGCGGATGTCGATGTCGGGATGGTGGTCGTAGCGGTCCGCGAGCTTGGCGACGTCGTTCACGAACTTGATCGCCGTGGTGAAGTCGTCGAACTCGAAAACCTTCTGGATCCCGTCGCCGTCGCGTTCCCAGTCGCCGAGCTCGTCCAGACGCTGTTCGATCTCTTCATCCTCGAGCAGTTCCGCCACTATGCCTCCTACCAGTCGATGGCTGCCACGCAATCGGGGCGACCATACCGCGGCGGCGAGCGGTGCTCTAAGCCTCTGCAGGCCCCCTCTTCGGGCGGCCGTCTATAGTCCCGGGCCATGGACTACGGGATCGGGATCGGCGGGCCGTTGACGATGATCGGCGCGATGGCCAAGGCGGCCGAGGACGCCGGTTTCGAGTCGTGTTGGGTCGCCGAGACGACGCACTCGGCGTTCGTCCCCGCCGCCGCGGCGATCCAGGCGACGTCGCGCATCAAGATCGGCACCGCGATCGCGCTCGCGTTCCCGCGGTCGCCGACGATCACCGCCATGGAGGCGGCCGATCTCGACGAGCTCTCGGGCGGCAGGTTCATCTGCGGCCTCGGCTCCCAGGTGAAGGGCGTGAACGAGCGCCGTTTCTCCGTGCCCTTCGAGCACCCGGCCCCCAAGCTGCGCGAGTACGCGGGGGTCCTTCGCACGGTCTGGGGCGCGAACCGCGGCGAGGACCAGGTCTTCGAGGGTCGCTTCTACAACGTGACCATGCCGGTGTTCGGCGGCAAGAGGATCCCACCGCCGCGCGACGTGCCGGTCTACTTCGCGGCGGTCGGACCTTTGATGGCGCGCATCTGCGGCGAGGTGGCGGACGGGCTGCTCGGCCACCCGCTCGCGTCGCCGAAGTACCTGGAGGAGGTCGTGCGACCGGCGGTGGCCGAGGGGGCCGCGCGCGCGGGACGGAAGCCCGACGAGTGCAACGTCACCGCGTCGCCGATGATCTCGATCTCCGACGACGCCGACCTCGCGCGCCGCGAAGTCAAGCTGCAGATCGCGTTCTACGCGACCACGCGCACGTACAAGAAGATCCTCGAGCTCCACGGCCGCGACCACCTCGTCCCGGACCTCCGCGCCGCGTTCGACCGGCGCGACAAGGACGCGATGAGGGACCTCGTCGACGACGAGCTGTGCGACGCGATCGCGGTCGCGGGGACGGCCGCCGACGTGCGCGACCGCATCCGCAGGTGGGACGGGATCGCCGACCGGCTGCTGATGGGCGGCCCCTGGTACGGCCCGAGCTTCGAGCGGATGGTCGAGAACGGCCAGGCGATCCTCGAGACGTTCGGCTCGCCGTCCTAGCCCCGCAGGGTCTAGGTCTCGCGGGTGCTCAGCACCATGACGTCGTCAGCCTTCCACTCGCCGCCGGCGAGCACGAGGATGATCCGGAAGACGTACTCCGTCGTGGTCCCGCCGGGGTTGTTCCTCGACTGAGCCGTCTGGCTGACGGTCACGATCGCGACGGCTTCCGACGGGTCGCGGAAGTAGATCTCGGGATCGTCGACGATCCGGCCGCGCGACGACGCGGACGCGCGCCGCAGGGCCCTCTCGAGGTTCCCGCTGCCGACGAGGTCCTCGTAGTCGTCGAAGAAGCCGCCGGTCGAGATCTCGAGCAGCTGCTCGCCTACCTCGGAGATCGTCGTCGCGTCGTAGTTCACCAGCAGGTTCGTCACCTCTACGGCGCGGTCGCTCACGACGGGGGCGCGCGCGTCCAGGAAGCGGTCGACGTCGCTCGGCGTCGTCTCGGTGTCGGCCGTCAGCCACAGCGTCGCGAAGGCGCCCGCCGACGCGACCGCGAACACGAGGAGGGCCGCGAGGACGGGGACCGCGCGGATGCGGCGGCGCTCCGGCGCGGCGGCCTGGCCTTCTACGGGGGAGTCCATCGGGCGATAGTAGGGCGCCGCGGCTACAACGAGTTGAGGTAGACGAGCGTCCACGACCAGTCGCTCATCCGGTTGGGGATGCGCGAGTCGCCGGTGCCGGCGTCGTCGAGGCCGAGGATCCCGGTCGTGTCGGGAACGGACACCTCGTCGCGCGGCTGCGGCGCGGGAGCGGGGCCCGCCCGTTGCTGCTCTTGCTGGCTCTTGCAGCGCGCGTTCTTCGGCGGGAGGTGCGGTCCGCGGTCCTCCGGCTGGCGCCGTTCGGTCCCGTAGCTGCAGGCGTGGTTCTCGTTGTCGTTGACGAGGCCGAAGCGGATCATCCCCGTCGTCGGCTCGAAGGTCTTGACGACGTTGCCGAGCCCGCGCGGGAGGAACTCGAACAGCGCCTCGAGCGCGTCCGCCTTCTCCGCCTGGATGTCGTTGATCTCCGCCAGCTCCTTGATGGTCTGGTGCAGGTCCGGCCGCGACTCCCGGATGAGCCCGACGAGCTCCTCCGACGTCACGTTCGTCCCCCGCAGCAGACGCTCCAGCTCGTCCGTGTCGCCTGCGAGGGCCTCGCTGACGATCACGAGGTCGCGGATCGCGGCGGCGAAGTCCTCACGCGACGCGACGAACGCGGCGCCGACCTCGGTGCCGTTCCGGAGGATCCCCTGCACCTCCGGCGCCCTCCCGGCGAACAGCTCCGCGAGCCGCGCCATCGAGTCGAGGATCGTCGCGATGTCGTCGCCCCGTCCGGCGAGCGCGGTGCCCGCCGAGTCGACGGCGCCCTTCAGCGCGTCCGGTGGGACTCCCTCGAGCACCGCCTGCAGCGTGCTCAACAGGTCCTGGGTGCTCACGGGGATCGACGTCTGCTCGAGCGGGATCCTCGATCCGTCGGCGAGGTAGGGGCCTTCGTCGGAGCCCGGCAGGATGTCGACGAACTGCTCGCCGACCGCGCTCTTGAACATCACGCGCGCTTCGACGTCCTCGGCGGGGATCTTCGTGCCGTCGTCGATCAGCAGGTCGATGTCGACGCCGTCGTCGACCACCGTCATCTTGCCGACCTGTCCCACGGTGATCCCGCGGTAGGTGACCTCCTGGTTCGTGAACACGCCGCCGGCGTCGGGGAACGTCGCGACGACCTTGTAGCGGTCCTGCAGGACCGAGAGCACCTGCGTGGCCATCGCGTAGGACAGCCCGATGGCGAGCACGACGAACGCGACGATGTTGATCTTGACCTTGGTGTGCGGCGAGAGGGCCATTACGGCTGCACCTCCAAAGGTTTGCGGAGGATGCGCTCGAGGTCGGTCATGTCACGTCCGCCGCCGGAGCGGACGTTCGGATCGTCGACGCCCTCGGCCTGCGGACAAGTCGTGCCCTCGTCGTACTGCTCGGGGAGGGCCTGGCACACGTCGAGCTGGAGGTAGTCGCCGGGCATGCTCTCGGGGAACCACTGCGCGAACACGGCAAGCGTCTGGAGCGTCTCGCGCACCCGCGCGCTGTTCTCGACGACGGTCCGCAGGACCGGGCGGAGCTCGCGGAACTGCTCGTCGAGGCCGGCCTCCGTCGCTTCGAGAAGCTGCACGCTGATGCGCGTGAAACGGTCGAGCGAGAACAGCAGGTCGTTCAACGAGCCCTTCTGGTCGGCGAGGACGCCGGACGAGTCGGCGAACGAGTCGAGGAAGCGCTTCAGCACGCCCTGCTCGTCGACGACCGCGCGCGCGACCGCGTCGAGCGAGTCGATGGCCGCGCCGATGTCATCCTTGCGGACCGCGAGCGTGTCGGTGAACTCCCGCAGCTCGGCCAGGACCGTCCGCAGCTCGCCCGCGTTGCCGCGCAGGATCTCGGCCTGCGAGGCCGTGAAGCGGTTCAGGTCCTCCAGGTTCCCCGAGCCCAGGATGCCGGCGAGCTCCGCGAACACATCCTCGAGCTCCGACGCCTTGCTGGTGTCTTCGACGGCGATGACCGCGCCGTCCTCGAGGTAGGGCGGCCCCTCCGACCGCGGCCGCAGGTCGACGAACTTCTCCCCGAGAAGCGACGTCGTGCGGACGCGCGCTTCGACGTCGGCCGGGACCTGCTCGTCCCCGTCGAGGCACATCGTGACCGCGGCGTTCCAGCCCTTGAGCTCGATCTTCTGTACCGTCCCGATCACGACGTCGGACGACTGGACGTTCGCCGCCTCGACGAGGTCGCCCACCTGCTCGAAGCTCGCGATGACGCTCGTGCCCTCGCACTTGCCCGCGTAGCCGAGGGCCGCGCACGACGTCGCGAGCAGCCCGGCGAGAGCGATGGTTGCAGCGCGACGCATCATCGTGACAACCCCACGAAGTCGAGCAGCCCGTCTATCCAGCCGCCGCCGGAGTCGCCGGCGTCACCCTCGTCGGGCACGACCGCGGCGCCCGCGGCGTTCCCCGTCAGCCCGTCGAGGTCGTCGAGATCGAGGTCCTTGAGATCCTCGAGGTCGTCGAGGTCGATCTCGCCGGTCAGCTCCTCGAGGCGCTCGAGCAACTCCTCGTCGATCGCCTGGCCGAGATCCCTGCACTTCTTGGCGAGCTTCTTCAGCTTCCGGTTCAGCGGCTTCAGGATGTCGTCCTTGACTCCGCCGTCGATCGCCATGCGGCCGAGCCGGCGGATCTGGCGCTTGACCTTGCGCACGCCCTCGTCGCAGTCGAGCTTCATCTCCGGCAGCGTCCGCGGAGCCGTGAAGGCCGGCGTCTCGTCGGGCGGCTCGCCCGTCTCCTGACGGCAGATCTCTTCGAGCACGTCCTTGATCGGGCTGTCGGGGATCGTGTCGAGGATCTCGCACTCGATCCTCTGCGTCGCGTTGTCGCGGATGTCGGTCGCGTCGACGGGGTTCGGGTTGTACGCGCGCATCAGACCCTCGCCCACGACCGGGAGCCACGCGAGGGACTCCCTCACCGATCGCCGGTTCTTCAGGACCGTCCGCGTGAGCCGCGCCGCGAGGTCGAGGTCGCGGTCGAGGGTCGTGCGGTTGTCCCCGATGAAGTCGCCGACCTCCTCGGTCATCGTCGCCAGGTTCGCGAGCGTGCCGTGGAGGTCGTCGCGGCTTTCCGCGAGCGCCCGCATCACGACCGCGAAGTTGTTGTTGAGCTCGCCGAACGACCCCGCCCGCGTGGCGAGCGTCGCGAACATCCGGTCGAGGTTCACGAGCAGCCCGGATATGTCCTCCTCGGCGTCGGCCAGCGTGTCGGTGAGGCGCGCGCCGTGGATGAGCGTCCCCCGCAGGTCCCCTTCGTGCCCGGCGAGCGTGCGGTCGAGCTGGACGACGAGTGAGCCGAGCGCGCCCGGCTCACCCGGCTTGCCCGGCTCGATCGCCTCGAGCAGCTTCTTCAGCTGCAGGAAGACGTCGTCGAGCTCGGCCGGGATCTGCGTGCGGTCGACGTCGAGCACCGCGCCGTCGGGGAGCGCCGTCCCGCCGGTGTACGGCGGCTCGAGCTGTACGTAGCGGTCGGAGATGACCGAGATCGGGACGATCTGGGCCGTCGCGTTGACGGGAACGAGATGGTCCTTCGAGATCTCCATGTCGACGCGCACCGTCGTGCCGACGGGGTCGACCTTCGTGACCTTGCCGACCGCGACGCCGAGGACGGTGACGTCGGAGTTCTCGAACAGACCGATGGCCTTCTCGAAGTAGGCGGTGACCTCGTAGGTCTCGTCGTCCTTGTCGAGGCCGCCCGCCGCCGCGTAGATCCCGCCCGCGAGCAACAGCGCGATCACGACCGCCAGCGGTTTCACGAGCCTCCTCATCGCGGGGTTCATTCGTCCGTCTCGCAGAGGTCGGAGACCACGAGGACGCACGAGAAGATGTCCGCCCACCGTCCCTGACGCGTGATGTTCCCGAAGTACCGCGACGACGGCCCCGCGTACTCGAGCGCCATGTCGATGTGGGCGATGTTGCGGTCGAGCACCGTGAGAGCGCGGTCGAGCTTCGTGACGATCGAGTCCAGCTTCGACCGGTTGTCGCGCACGAGCCCGGTGACCTCACCGGCCATCTGCTTCGTCACCTCGAGCAGCGACTGGATCTCCTCGCGCTTGTGCGCGAGGGAGCCCAGCACCTCGTTCGATGCGTCGATCAACCGGACGATCTCGTCACCCTCGTCCGCCAGCAGCGCGGTGAGGTCGTCGGCGCCGGCGAGCAGCTCCCGCAGCTCGTCCTGGCGCGCGTTCACGCCCGCGCCGAGGTCGTTCAAGCCCTCGAGCGCCTCGCCGACCTCGTCCTCCGCGGCCGCCGTGAGCTTCGTCAGCTGCACGAGCATCCGGTTGAGCTGCGGGCCGTTCAGGCCCTCGAGGACGTCGGTTCCCTGGTTCGCTGCCTGATAGATCTCGTACGGCACCTCGGTGCGCTCGAGCGGGATCGTGTCACCCTCCTCGAGGAACGGCTCGCTGCCGACGCCGTCGATCTCGACGAACTTCGTCCCGAGCAGCGTCGCCAGCTTGATCTCGGCGGTCGCGTCCTTCGGGATCTCGGTGCCGTTGTCGATCTGCATCGTGACGACGACCTTGTCGCGGACGAGCTCGACCGACTCGACCGTCCCGACCTTGATGCCGGCGACGCGGACCTGGTTCTCGGGGTTGAGCCCGGCCGCGTCTGCGAACTCGGCGGTGACGTCGTATGCCTGCTTGACGAACGGGAGCTTGTCGATCGAGAACGCGAACACGGTGCCCGCGGCTATCCCGAGGATCGACAGGATGCCGATCAGGAACGGCGAGCGCTCGCGGAAGTTCTTGATGCTCACGGCAGGCCCTCCACGAGCGCGGTGCACCGCTCCGTCTGGAGCTCGGGACAGAGGTTGACGACGTAGAGCGTCCACCACTTGCCGTAGGACTGGCTCCGGGCGGTCGCGAGCAGTACCTCCTTGAGGTTCTTGGCGATCTTGTCGAGGGGGCCGAGGTTCTCGTCCACGATCGTCAGCAGCACGTTCAGGTCGGCCAGCTCCTGGTCGAGGTTGGCGCGGTTGCGCGCGATGAGGCCTCCGAAGCGGCCCGACGCGTCGTCGAGCTGGTCGACGACGCGCTCGATCGTCGGCGTCACGTCCGCGAGCGACTCCATCAGCTCGGTGAAGCGGTCGAGCGAGACGCGGATGTTGCCCTTCTGCGAGTTCAGCACCTTCGTGAGGTCGTTGAGGTCCGTGACGAGCCGGGCCAGCCTCTGGTCCCTCTCCGACAGCGTCGAGGTGATCGCTCCGACGTTGCCGAGCATCGCGGCGAAGTCGTCCTCACGTCCCTTGAACACCTTCAGCACCGCGCGGGCGACCGCGTTGATGTCCTCGGGGTTCGTCGACTGGATCAGTGGGCGGAGGTTGTTGAACACGAGCGCGAGGTCCAGCGCCGGCTTGGTGTTCTCGACCGGGATCGTCCCTTCTTCGTTGAGCGGTTCGTTGGACGGGTCCTCCGGCCGTACGAGGTTGATCGTGCGCTGGCCGAGGAGGTTGCGGTACTTGATGTCCGCGATCACGTTCTGGGGGAGCTCGATGTCCCCCTCGACCTCGATCGTCACGATGGCGCGGCCGCGGTCGACCTCGAACCCCGTCACCTTGCCGACCGTCACTCCGGCGATCTTCACGGGATCGCCGTTGAGGATCCCGGTCGCGTCGGAGAACACCGCGTCGACCGTGTACACGTCCTTGAACGGCGAGAGGTTGCCGATGATCGACGCCAGATAGAAGGTGATGAAGACGGTGAAGACCGTGAAGACGGCGAGCTTGATGCCGGTGTTCCTCACCGCCGCCCCTCCTTCTCGAGGGGTTCGATGTGCGAGAGCGCACCGAGCGCCGGCGTGTACAGGAGCCTGGCGAGGTCCGAGGGCCGCTTCAGCCCGAGCGCCTTGTAATCGTCGGCGGTCGCGGAGTGGGGATCGGGTCCCTCACCGGGCTCGTATGCGCCCTGGCTGTGCGAGACGATGTTGTGCACCCGCCAGCACCGCCCCGGCACGCGGTCGCCGACCTGCGCCCCGGGCTCCGTCGTCGTCTGGCGGTAGCGGCACACCGGCGCGAGGTTGCGGATCCACTTCGAGTTGAACTGCGGCAGCACCCGCAGGAGCTTGGCGAGGTCGTCCGTGCGCGACGAGATGATCCCGATCACCGTCGCGCCGCGGTCGACGAGCTTCGTCAGGTCGCCGATACGTGTCTCGAACAGCACCGAAAGCTCGTCGAGCAGGAGCGGCGCGCGGTCGAGGTTCTCCGCGATCAACCCTCGGTTCTCGACGGTGAAGCGGTTGACCTCGTCGAGGTTCTCGAGGGCCGCGATGAGGTCCTCGTCGACCTCGTCGAGCACCTCGGACGACAGCTTCAGCTGTTCGATGCCCTCGGCCAGCAGCGCCTTGTTCTCGTTCAGCGGGCGCAGCGCCCGGGTGCCCTCGCGGATCGCCACGACCGCGTCTCCCTCCTGACCGGAGAAGCCGTCGGCCAGCGCTTCGAGCGCGGCGGCGAGGTTCTCGGGGTCGATCGCCTCGAGCAGCGGGAGCCCCGTGTTGAGGATCGTCTCGACCTCGAGCGGGTCGAGCGTGCGGTCCTTCGGGATCACGTCGCCGGCGGCGATCGACTCGCCCGACGGGTCGTCGGGATAGACGAGCTCCACCCACTTCTCGCCGAACACCGTCTTGGCGCGGACCTCAGCCCCCGCGTTCGCCGGGATCTGCGACATTGAGTCGGGGAAGAGGTCGAGCCGGACGCGGCAGTCGCCATCCTCGATGCGCTCGAGGGGGCCGAGCCTCCCGACGAGGACGCCGCGGAGCTTCACGTCGCCGCCGTCGCGCAGGCCCTGTCCGCAGTTCTCGAACACCGCGAACGCCTTCTTCGCGTTCGAGCCGATGCTCCCGGTCAGGGTGAGCCCGGTGAACGCCACCGCGGCGCCCATCAACCCGAGCGCCAGCAGTCCCGT
>JALZEG010000185.1 GCA_030862185.1 Actinomycetota bacterium | reverse complement strand
CGGTAGCAGTACGCCTCGATCAAGGTCGGGCCCCCGCCGTTGCGCGCCCGGTCGAGCGCGTCGCGCGTCGCCTTCCAGGAGGCGAGCGGGTCGAACCCGTCGATGCGGATGCCGGGCATCCCGTACGCGGCGGCCTTCTCGGCGATCGTCGGCGTCGCGGTCTGCTTGTGGTACGGCGTCGAGATCGCCCACTGGTTGTTGACGCAGAAGAACACCGTCGGCGCCTTCAGCACGCCGGCGAAGTTCATCGCCTCGTGGAAGTCGCCCTCGGAGGTCGCGCCGTCGCCGAACCACGACAGCGACGCGATCGGATCGCGGCGGATCTTCGCCGCCCACGCGAGCCCGACCGCGTGCGGGAGATGCGTCGCGATCGGGACGCAGATCGGCCCGACGCGGTGCTCGCGCGGGTTCCAGAAGCCGTGCTTCCCGCCGTAGCCGCGCCACCACGCGAGGACCGTCGCGACCGAGACCCCGCGCAGGATCCCGATCGAGTTCTGCCGGTACGACGGGTAGACCCAGTCGCCGTCCTCGCACGCGTAGAGCGCGCCCGCCTGCGTGCCCTCCTCGCCCCAGTACAGCGCGTACGTGCCGATGCGTCCCTGTCTCTGCAGCGCGACGGCGCGCTCGTCGAACGTGCGCAACAGGACGAGCCACCGGAACAGCTCGACGAGGTCCTTCTCGGCCAGTCCCTCGGGGACGGGGGCGTCGTTCAGCTCGCGGCCGTCGCCGATGATCCTCAGGAGCTCGCTCACGGCTAGTTGCTCGAGCTGGGCCCGAACTCCGCGGTGCGGACGAGGCGGATGCGGCTGATCTTCCTGATCCGCTCCTGCGCGTGCTCCTCGGCGGCTCGCGCCGTCGAGAGGTTGCGCTCCCGTGCCATCGCGAAGATCAGCTGTAGCTGCTTGTAGATGCCCTCGACGCGCTTCATAGCGCGGGCCCGGTCGTAGCCGCGCAGCTCGTCCTCCACGTTGATGAGCCCGCCGGCGTTGATGACGAAGTCCGGGGCGTAGAGGATCCCGAGGTCGCGCAGCTTGTCGCCGTGCTCCTGGCGCGCGAGCTGGTTGTTCGCGGCCCCCGCGATGATCTTGCAGCGGAGCTCCGAGATCGTGTCGTCGTTGACGATCCCTCCGAGCGCGCACGGGGCGAAGACGTCCACGTCGAGCTTGTGGATGTCGGCGAGGCTCTCCGTCTGGACGCCGTAGTCGCTGACCGCACGGCCGAGGTTGTCGACGTCGATGTCACCGATCGTGACCTTCGCTCCCTCCTCGACGAGGTAGCCGCAGAGCGCGTGACCGACCTTGCCGACGCCCTGGAGCGCGACCGTCCGGCCGTTCAGGTCGGGTTCGCCGAAGACCTCGAGCGCGCACGCCTTGATCCCCTGCAGCACGCCGAACGCGGTCACGGGAGAGGGGTCGCCGGAGCCGCCGTAGGTGTGCGAGCAGCCCGTCACCCACCGGCTCTCTCGCCGCACGACGTCCATGTCCCCGAGCGCGGTCCCGACGTCCTCGGCGGTGATGTAGCGGCCGCCGAGCGTCTCGACGAAGCGGCCGTAGGCGCGCAGCAGCTCCTCGGTCTTGATGCGGCGCGGGTCGCCGATTATCACGGCCTTCCCTCCGCCGAGGTCGAGACCCGCGGCGGCGGCCTTGTACGTCATGCCCTTCGCGAGGCGCAGGACGTCGACGAGCGCCTGCTCCTCTGCGGGATACGGATAGAAGCGGGTCCCGCCGAGCGCGGGGCCGAGGGCCGTCGAATGAATGGCGATGATCGCCCGCAAGCCCGACTGGTCGTCGGAGCAGAAGACGACCTGCTCGTAGCCATCGCCGTTGATGTGCTCGAACACGCTCATCGTTATGAGGTCTCCCTGTCGTGGAGGCGCCGGATGCGCCGGAGGTGCGGCCCCGACTCTACCGCTCGCCCGCCGTGATCGCAGGTCCCACCCGTCCCCGCGGGGCGGGTTTAGCATCGAACCGATGATCAGAACGGCATACCTGCGGGTGTACCAGCCGCTGTCCGAGTTCTCCGAATCCGAGCGGGCCGCGTGGGCCGGACACACCGAAGAGGTCGAACAGGACGAGCCGGCTCTCGTCCGGAAATGGCTCCTCGGCCGGGCGCTTCCCGACGCCGAGCCCATGGGGGGCGCGACCGACGGCGCGTTCGTCCGAGAGGTCGACGGCACCGTCTACGTGTGTCCGTGGCGCACGCGGCTGCGGATGCTCGCGGGCTTGCTCGCGTTCCGCACCAGCGTCCCCGAGGAGGTCGCCGACGCGTTCGTCCCCGAAGCCGAGGCGCGGCGCGCCGCGGCCGAGCTCGCCGCGCTGGGTGAGGACGATCCCGAGGTGCGGTCGCACATCCTGCACGCGAACTGGCACGTGCCGCTGCGCTGGTTCGTCGCGTTCGACGAGACCGAGCGGATCCTGACCGAGGACAAGGGCGGGCTGCGGATCCGCTACGAGACGACGATGGACGGGGCGCGGGCCCGGTTGAGCCGCGCGGTCGACGTGCTCGAGGGGTCGTGGATCGACGAGGACATCACCGGCTACGTGAAGGAGCTCGCCGGGTGGTTCGCCGAGTTCCCCGACGACTGCCTCGTCGAGCTGGACTACTCGTCGGTGGCGCGCGACTTCGACGACGAGGACCTGTTGGAGGACCATTCCTCGAAGGAGGTGTGGGCTTGCCTCGATGCACTCGCCGCGGGCGACGTCGTGAGATCCGGCCGCATCTTCGGCCAGCTGACCGAGCGCTGGAACGTCGCACGGTCGCGCGAGGTCGTGAATTAGCCTTTTGCACTGCTTGTGGCGGACTATCTGAGGACTAGTCCGGCGCAATCACCCGAAAATGGTCCCATCTAGCCATTCCACCCGCGTCCGTTTTAGGCCGAATATCTACCTGTGACACGTTCGGGCAACGGGGTTGTCCGGAGGGGTCGCACTGGATCGGATCCCCCGCTCCAGAGAACCTAGAACGGAGGCAACGATGAAGGCGCAGAAGGATGATGCCCTCCTCACGCCCGCCGAGGTCGCTGCGCTCTTCCGGGTAGACCCGAAGACGGTCACGCGGTGGGCGAAGGCCGGGAAGCTCTCCTCGATCAGGACGCTCGGCGGTCACCGCCGGTACCGCGCCGACGAGGTGAAGCGGTTCCTCGAAGGAGCGATGAAGGAAGCTTAGGCACCAGCAGGGAAGCAGGAGGCGCCTTCGGGCGCCTCTTCCTTTTGGCTCGTGTCGGTGGCGAGGGGCAGAATCGAACTGCCGACACCGCGATTTTCAGTCGCGTGCTCTGCCAACTGAGCTACCTCGCCCGGGACGGTTACGCAGAATAGCGCGCGGGGCGGGTCTGTTAGCCTCGAACGACGGGCCCCAGTGGAGCAGCTAGGAGTGCTCATCTCCCTGTCAAGGAGAAGGTCGCCGGTTCAAATCCGGTCTGGGGCGCTGATCTAACAGCCCTTTCCCGAGGTCAGGCGGATCGTGTCCGCGCCGAGCCTGATCTGGGGCGGCGCCGACAGGAACGGCCACGAGATCTCGGCCCCCGTGGCGAACGCGAGCTTCCGCGGGGTCCGGCCCTTCCACGCCACCCCGACCTTCGGCTCCTCCTCGGACCCGGTCGGCGTCATCTTCCCGGGGAGGAGCTGGAAGTCCTGCGAGATGCGGCCGTTCTGAATGGCGTTCCCGCCCGCCGTCGCGGTGACGTCGACCGTCAGAGGGATCGTTCTCCTGGTCGTCACGGCCTTCCGAGGGGTTCGCTCGTAGAGCACCGTGCCCTCGGACATCTCGACGAAGAAGCTCAGCTCGCTGGTGCAGTAGCCCGGCAGCGCGTCGAACGTCGCCTGCGCCCACACCACGCCGTAGTCGTGGTTCACGTCGAGCTCGGACAGCCAGTCG
>JALZEG010000150.1 GCA_030862185.1 Actinomycetota bacterium | reverse complement strand
AGATAGACGAGGTCCTCGAAGCCAACGCCGAGGAGTTCGTGCGGAGCTATGTGCAGAAGGGCGGCCAGTAGAGTTACGTAGCGTGGTTGTCGGATCACGCTAGGTGGTGAGCGACTAGAGACCGTCCGGCCAGCCGGCCAGCCAGGACACCTCCGCAGCCCGGCGAACCTTTCATGACGTGAGGGGTCGACTTCTATTCAGCGCGGTCCTGCTCGTGGTGGCAGGCTGTCTCGTCGCGCCCTCGACGGGCTTCGCGTCGCATGGCGACGGGTCGTACGACCTCCCACTCTGGTTCCGGTGGGACAGGTCGGTCCTCGACGTCCTCATCGTGCCCCCGAACCACGGCCAGGTCTTCAACGGGAACGGCGTCTTGAACGGCGGCGACCCGAACGAGCTCACGCCCTTCAACAGCTATCTCGACGCGGTCGAGGACTCCGTCGCCGACTGGGACGGCGCCGTCGCTACTTTCGGCGCCGACTGGCTGCGGTCCGGGCTCGTCACCAACGTCTACGTGGTGGGACGGGACTCGATCCCGCAGCCGGCGTTGACGAACCCGGAGATCGTCATCGTAAGCGACGAGACCAAGTTCAACACCCTCGGTCTCGCTTTCAATACGCGGCCCTGCTTGGTGGACAACTCGAAGTTCTTCATCCAGAGCTTCACCTACGAAGACATGTTCAACATCAACTCGCAGGAGTACGGGCATTGTCTGGGCCTCGAGCACGTCGTCGACAACCACCCGGAGCACGATGCGATGGCCGGTATCTACGTGCACCAGCCCGGGGCCGCGGGGACCCACCTGCACTGCGCCAGCAACCTCGACGTCCTCGGGCTGGAGGCCGTCTTCGGCCGTATCTTCGGGCGCCCCAGCCCCGACAGCGTCTCCATCGACGCGGCGGGCTATGCCACGACGACTTGTGGGTCGCCGGGGGGCGCGGTGCCGCCCACGACGCCTCCTCCGTCTCCGGCTCCTTCCGCCACTCCGACGACCACGCCGACCCCTACTCCGTCGACGCCGGCTCCTTCCGCCACGCCCACGCCTACCGCGACTCCGACCGCGACTCCCACGCCGACGCCCACGCCGACGCCGAGCGCGACCCCGCAGGCCACGCCAGAGCCGACCCCCGCTCCCAGCGCCACACCGGAGCCGACGCCCACCCCCACCGAACCCCCGGTATACGACCGATCGGTCTCTCTCCGCCTCCGACGGCATCTCGTGGCGCGGGGCACGGTGGCGGCGGAGGCGTCGCATTGCTACGACGGCGTACCGGTTGAGATCCAGAGGAAGGGAGCGACGGGGTGGAGTGTCGTCGCGACCACGTCCACGGGCGGCAACGGGTCGTTCCGCCTCCGCATCGACGACCGTCGGGGGCGGTACCGCGCCGTCGTCCACAGGGCCGAATCCGACCTCGGGACCTGTTCACGCGCGGCCTCGCCGCGCCGCGCCCACGCGCACTAGCGGCCGCGCTGCTCCTACGCCGGGCCCCGCGGGGGATCGACTATCTTGTGGCCCATGATTCCTGACGACTCGGCCCTCGCCGACCTCCTCCGGCTTCCCGTCAACGGCCCCGGCTCCTCGTTCTCCGAGGTCCTGAGGGCCCGCACCCCCGAGCTGCTGCCCCCGGCGGACGCAGACGGCCCCTTCCACGTGCCGGAAGGGACGACCGTGCTCGCGCTCCGGTTCGGCGACGGCGTCATCGTCGCCGGGGACCGCCGGGCTACCGAGGGTTTCCAGATCGCCCACCGGTCGATCGAAAAGGTGTTCGCCGCCGACGACATGTCCGCCGTCGCGATCGCCGGGGCCGCCGGTCCGGCCGTCGAGATGGTCCGGCTCTTCCAGACCGAGCTCGAGCACTACGAGAAGGTCGAAGGCGAGCGGCTCACGCTCGAGGGAAAGGCCAACAAGCTGTCGCAGATGATCCGGGCGAACCTCCCCGCCGCGATGCAGGGTCTCGCGGTTGTCCCGCTGTTCGCCGGCTACGACGAGGGCCGCAAGGAAGGGCGCATCTTCAAGTACGACATCACGGGCGGCCGCTACGAGGAGGACGACTACCACGCGACGGGGTCGGGCGGGAAGGACGCGCGCAGCAGCCTCAAGAAGCGCTTCCGGGCCGACCTCAGCCGCGACGACGCCGTCAAGATCGCGATCGAGGCCCTCTTCGATGCCGCGGACGAGGACGTCGGCACCGGGGGGCCGGACATGATGCGCGGGATCTATCCGACCGTCGCCGCGATCACGGAAGCGGGGCTCGTGGAGGTCGCGGAGCCCGACATCGAGCGGCTGTTCCAGGAGCTCATCTCCGAGCGCCGCGACCAGATGTTGCTCCCCGAGACCCACACAGTCGACGTCCGCCGGCCCGCTCAGGAAAGCTAGCCATGCCGACTCCGTACTACGTATCGCCGGAGCAGCTCATGAAGGACAAGGCGGACTACGCGCGCAAGGGCATAGCGCGCGGCAAGTCCGTGATGGCCTTCGAGTACTCCGACGGAATCCTGTTCATCGCGGAGAACCCGAGCGCCACGCTCCACAAGATCTCGGAGATCTACGACCGCATGGCATTCGCCGGCGTCGGGAGGTTCAACGAGTTCGAGCAGCTGCGCATCGGCGGGATCCGGCTCGTCGACGTGAAGGGCTACTCGTACTCGCGCGAGGACGTGACGGCGAAGGGCCTCGCGAACGCCTACTCGCAGTCGCTCGGGAACATCTTCACGTCGGAGGTCAAGCCCTACGAGTGCGAGATCCTCGTCGCGGCGGTCGGCGACCGGACAGAGACCAACGAGCTCTTCCACATCCTCTACGACGGGTCCGTCACCGACCGGCAGGGGTGGGTGGCGATGGGCGGCCAGGCCGAGGCCCTCGGCACGTACCTAAAGGAGAAGTACCCGAAGAAGGAGCCGGACCTGAAGGCCGGGCTGAAGCTGGGCCACGACGCGCTCGTCTCGGTGGAGGGCCGCGAGCCCACGCCGGACGGCCTCGAGGTCGCGGTGCTGGACCGCACGCGGACGCGCCGCAAGTTCCGCCGCCTGACGAACGAAGAGCTGAAGTCGCTGCTCTAGCTGTCGGCTACCTAACAGCTAGCAAGACAAGCCTGTCCATATACTTCTCGGCAGGGCAGGCGCCGGAGGGCGCCGATCGAGTAGGAGGGCCATTTCGATGAGCGACAACCCGGTGGGTTCCACTGTCGTGGAAAAGACCTTGGAGCAGAAGATGGCATGGATCAACGCCATGCGCCAGTGGCTGGCCGACTACAACAACCACATCGACGCGCTCGTGAGGGAGAAGCGGATCCCCAAGCCCCCGCAGTGGTAGGGGGTTCAAGCAACCGAGAGGTTCCGGAGTCTCTCCGCGACGACGCTCGCCGAGACGACGTTGCCCTTGAGGAGGTATAGGGACTGCGCTCGACGTAGAGCGTCACGCGCGTCTACGGCGCGCTCGACGAGCGTCATCACGTCGGCGAAATCCACCATGACGCCCGCGTGCCAGTCGTGGTATCCGGTCGACGATCCGATGGCCACGGCCTCGGTCGTCAGGCGCACGGCCTCGTCCAGGTGCCCCCGCGTGGCGAGGATCTTCGCCTCGACCGACCGCCACTTCATCTCGGTGAGCGAATCGTCCGCCGCCGAGAGCGCCGTAGCTCGTTCGACCAGCACGCTCGCCTGATCGAGGTCGCCCCGTTCGTAGACGAGGTCGGCCAGCTCGACCTGCAACGTAGGAAGCACTCCCTTCTCGTCCATGCGCTGCAGGGCGTCACAGCCTTCACGGGCTTCGGCCTCGGCTGCGCGGACGTCCCCGGCGAGGCGCTCGACGTGGGCTCTTTCGAACGCACCGGCCGCGTCGATGAACGCAAACGAGACGTCGGAGCAGCCCTCTCTTTGCTGCCGCACGTACTGTCGAGCCGCGTCGAACTCGCCTAGCATCGCGTGTCCCTGTGCGAGCGTCAGTAGAGCGCGCATCTCCGAATAGCGGTCGTCGACCTCCCGCGCCCACTGCAACAGGTCCCCGGCGAGATCGAGCACCTCGCCCACGTGCCCCGGCCCCCATGCGAGCGCGCGCACCAACGCCCTCTTCTGGTAACCGATCAACGTGCGGATCCCGGACCGCTCCGCGTGCGCCGCGGCCTCGCGCAGCGCAGCGAGCGTCTCGTCGGAACGCCCGGCGCACTCGTGGACGTACGCCGCCAGGTCCCAGGCGTAGCAAAGGCCATAGGGGTCGCCCAGCCGGCCCAGCGTCTCGATCGCCTGCTCCGCGACCGGGCGAAGCTCTTCGGTGTTGACCTGTGGGTCGCGGTGGATGCGAGCTCGTTCCTTGAAGATCCGGCACGTCGTCGCGGTGCGTTCGTCGCCGAGCGTCGTCCCGAGCGCGATCGCCTCGTCGAAGGCCTCCATCGCAGGGCCGTAGCTCCCCGTCTCGTGCAGCGAAAGGCCCAGGTCGGGCAGGATCGACAGGCTGAGCGCGTCCTCGCCGGCGGCCAGCTCCGCGGCTCTCGACAGGAGCTTCACCGCCGCGGCCGCGTCCTGGCGTCCGAGCGCGCGGCGCCCACCCTGGGCCAGGCGCTCGGCCGCGCGCGTGGCGAGGCCGACGCGGCCCTCCGTCAGGCCGGCGACCTGACTCTGGTACTGGTGCGCCTGCTCCAGGTGGTAGCCGACGATCTCCTCGTACTCAGCGATGCGGTCGCCGAGGATCTTCACGAGCCATTCCGCGTACCGCTCGTGTATCGCGGCCCGCGTCATGCGCGGGAGGTGCTCGTACGCGGTGTCGCGAATGAGCAAGTGGCGGAACGAGTACGTCCGGTCGCCGGCGAACTCCTCGTCGTCCGGGGTCACGAGCTGCTTGCGCGTCAGGCCGCCCAGCGCCTCGTCGACGCGGCCCCCGACCGACGTCGAGGTGAGGTCCGTGACGGCGCGCGGCGCGAACACCTTGCCCATGACGGCGGCGACGCCCACGACCTCGCGCTCTTCGTGACTGAGACGGTCCAAGCGCGCCGACACGAGCGCCTGGATCGTGGGAGGCACGGTCAACGACGCGAGCTCGCGCGTCGCGCGCCACTGCCCCTCGACGCGGTCGAGGAGGCCGTCGTCGACGAGCATCGAGACCGTCTCCTCGACGAACAGGGGGTTGCCGTCGGCCACGGGGAAGACCGCTTCGGCGACCTCGTCGAGCGGGGCGGACTCGCCGAGCAGCGAGCCGACGAGGACGCGGCAGTCGGGCTCCTTGAGGGGGCCGAGGACCAGGCTCGACGCGTTCAGCTTGCCTCCGCCCCAGGTCGACCGGACCTCGAGCAGCTCGAGGCGCGCCATGCACACGACGAGCAGCGGGACGTCGGCGACGGAATCGACGAGGTGGTCGATCAGGTCCAGCATCGTCGGCTCGGCCCAGTGGAGGTCGTCGAAGACCGCCACGAGCGGGCGCTGCGCCGCGAGGCGCTCCAAGTACTTGCGGATCGCCCAGAAGAGGTCGTCGTTCGTCCCGCCGGCGTCCGCGAGCCCGACGACCTGTGCCACGCGGTCGGCGACGGCCCCCGCCTCCTCGTCTCCGCCGGCCGACGCCGCGATCTTGCCGCGCGCGACGTCCGCCGCGTCGCCGGACTCGATCCCCGCCGCCTTCTGGACGATCTCGACGAGCGGCCAGTACGTGATCCCGTCGCCGTAGGGCAGGCAGCGGCCGGACAGCACGAGCGGGAGCTCCTCGTCCTCGAGCTCCGCCACCAGGCGCGACTTCCCGATGCCGGGCGCGCCCAGGACCGTGAACAGGTGGGGCGTCCGGTCCTCGACGACGCGTTGCAGCGTCTCGCGCAGCAGACGCACCTCGCGGTTCCGCCCCACGATCGCGCTGCGCGGCCGGGACCTCGTCACGGGGGCCGGGAGCACCTCCAGGAGACGATGCGCCGCGACCGGCGCCGTCCTGCCCTTCACGAGCAGGGGCTCCAGCACCTCGGTCCGCACGCGGTCCTTCACGAGGTCGTGGGTGGAGGGACCGATCAGGATCTCGCCGGGGGCCGCGGCCTGCTGCAGACGTGCCGCGACGTTGACGGCGTCTCCGACGAGACGCCCGGAGGTGCCCGCGTCCGGCTGGGACAGGACCTCGCCGGTGTTGACGCCGGTGCGGACCTCGAGCGCGACGCCGGCGTCGCGCTGCAGGCGCGCGCCGAGCTCCGCGATCGCGCGGTGGATCGCCGACGCGGCCGACACCGCGCGGAGCGGGTCGTCCTCGTGCAGCGCGGGGATGCCGAAGACCGCCACGACGGCGTCGCCGATGAACTTCTCGACGCTGCCCCCGTACCGCTCGACGACGTCGCGGATCGCGTCGAAGTACCCGCGCATCACCGTGTGGAGCGACTCGGGGTCGAAGCGCTCCCCGAGGGCGGTCGAGTCGACCATGTCGGTGAAGACGACCGTCACGGTCTTGAGAGCCTGGCTCGTCGCCGGAGGCTCCGCGACCGCGGCGCCGCACGCGGGGCAGAACCTGGCGCCGGCCGGGGTGGGGGCCCCGCACCGATCGCAAGCGCTCATCGGGGGCAGCCTATCGCCCGGCCCCCAAAGCCCCTCGGACCGGTGGTTTACGTACACAATGGACCGGTGGAGAAGCGCATCTTCGGGACCGAGAACGAATACGGCGTCACGTGCACGTTCCGCGGGCAGCGCCGCCTGTCGCCGGACGAGGTCGCCCGCTACCTGTTCCGGCGGGTGGTGTCCTGGGGCCGGTCGTCGAACGTCTTCCTCGAGAACGGGGCGCGGCTCTACCTCGACGTGGGGTCGCACCCGGAGTACGCGACGCCGGAATGCGACTCCGTCTACGACCTGATCGTCCACGACAAGGCGGGCGAGAGGATCCTCGAGGGTTTGCTGAAGGCCGCGGAGGCGCGGCTGCGCGAGGAGGGGATCTCCGGCGACATCTACCTCTTCAAGAACAACACGGACTCGGCCGGCAACTCCTACGGCAGCCACGAGAACTACCTGGTGTCGCGCTACGGCGAGTTCGGCCGCCTCGCCGAGGTCATGATCCCGTTCTTCGTGACGCGGCAGATCTTCGCGGGGGCCGGGAAGGTGCTCCAGACCGCACGCGGCGCGCTGTTCTGCATCTCGCAGAGGGCCGAGCACATCTGGGAGGGAGTGTCGTCGGCGACGACGAGGTCGCGCCCGATCATCAACACCCGCGACGAGCCGCACGCCGACGCGGAGAAGTACCGGCGGCTCCACGTGATCGTGGGCGACTCGAACATGAGCGAGTGGGCCTCGTACCTCAAGGTCGGCGCGACCGCGCTGCTGCTGCGCATGGTCGAGGAGGGCGTTCAGATGCGCGACCTGACGCTCGAGAACCCGATCCGCGCTATCCGCGAGATCTCCCACGACACGACGTGCAAGCGGAGGGTCCGCCTCGCGAACGGCCGCGAGGCGTCGGCCCTCGACATGCAGAAGGAGTACCTGGAGAAGGCGCTGCGCTGGGTCGAGCGGCGCGACGACAAGGTCCTGACGGAGATCGCCGACATGTGGGAGCACGCGATCACGTCGCTCGAGCACGACCAGGACGCGCTCGTCGAGCAGGTCGACTGGATCGCGAAGCGCCGGCTGATCGAGTCGTACCGCGAGCGCCACAAGATCTCGCTCGCGCACCCGAAGGTGGCGCTGATGGACCTCGCGTACCACGACGTGAACCGCAGGCGCGGGCTCTACTACCTCCTCGAGCGCAGGCACAAGATGGAGCGGGTCTGCGACGAGGCCGACATCGAGACCGCGACACAGGAGCCGCCGCAGACGACGCGTGCGAAGCTGCGCGGCGAGTTCATCCGCGCCGCCAAGCGCAAGCGCCGCGACTTCACGGTCGACTGGGTCCACCTGAAGCTGAACGACCAGGCGCAGCGGACGGTGCTGTGCAAGGACCCCTTCCGGGCGCACGACGAGAGGGTCTCGAAGCTCATCGCGTCGCTGTAGATGGCGACCTTCCGCGAGGGCGTCGTCCGCCGCGTCGTCGAGGAGCGCCCCGACCTGGTGCGCGCCGAGGTCGAGCTGTCGACCGGGGAGGTCTGCGGCGCCGACGGTCTCCCGGCGATGCTCGGCCGCCTCGCGGAGGGCCACCGCGTCGTCGTGAACACGACGGGGATCGAGCTGGGCCTGGGGACCGGGGGCCGCGGCTTCCTGCTGTGGGACCTCGACGCGCCGCCGCCCGATCCCGACGCCGCCGGGCACATCGTCAAGCTGCGCTACACGCCGTGGCAGACCAACGTCCTCGCCGTCGAGGAGGAGGCGAGCGAGCATTACGACGTCCTCGTCGACGCCCGGTCGATCGACGGCATGCCGGTCGTCGCGTGCGGCCTCCACTCGCAGTTGCCGGCGGTGGCCGCCGGCGTGCGGGCGGAGCTGCCGGGGGCCCGCGTCGGCTACCTCGCCACGGACGGTGGGGCGCTCCCGCTGGCGTGGAGCGATCTCGTGCGCGCGTCGAAGGACGCCGGGCTGGTCGACGTCACCGCGACCGCGGGACACGCGTTCGGCGGGGACCTCGAGACCGTCAACGTTTTCAGCGGTCTGGTCGCGCTGCGCCGTGCCGCGCGCTGCGACGTCGCGGTGGTCGCAATGGGCCCCGGGGTCGTCGGCACGTCGACCGCGCTCGGGTTCACCGCGATCGAGCAGGGCCAGGTCCTCGACGCGGCCGCGGCCCTCGGGGGCCGCGGCGTCGCGTGCCTTCGCATCTCGTTCGCCGACGCGCGGC
>JALZEG010000149.1 GCA_030862185.1 Actinomycetota bacterium | reverse complement strand
GTCGATCCCGACGAGCTGGAGGTGGAGGAGCGGGACTTCCCGCTGTACTCGTACGGCGAGGTGAACCAGATGATCCGCGAGCGCTTGAAGCGCCAGCTCGTCGTCGTCGGCGCCTGCACGGGGACGGACGCGCACACGGTCGGCCTCGACGCGATCCTGTCGATGAAGGGCTTCGCTGGCGACCACGGGCTGGAGTACTTCGCGGAGATGCGCGTCGTGAACATGGGGGCCCAGGTGACGCCGGCGGAGATAGTCGACGCGGTGATCCGTGAATCGGCGGACGCGGTGCTGATCAGCCAGGTAGTGACGCAGAGGGACGCGCACCTGCTGCACCTGCGTGAGGTCCGCGAGGCTTTGGAGGCCGCAGGTCTGCGCGACCGACTGATCCTGGTAGGAGGGGGGCCCCGCTTCCAGCCGCAACAGGCGGTAGAGCTCGGCTACGACAGGATCTTCGGCCGCGGCACCCTGCCGAGCGAAGTGGCAAGCTACCTGGCCTGGCGTGCGGTGGCATCGTGAAGAAGAAGGTCGTGTTCGTGTGCGCGCACAATGCAGGGAAATCTCGCGTCGCCGAGGCGTATCCCAAGGAGATCGCCGGCCACCGGTTCGACGTCTCGTCGGCCGGCACCACTCCTGGCGACTCGGTCAACCCTGCCGCCGCGAAACGCCTGGAGTCGTGAGGCCAAACTACGCGGGCCGGAGCGTCTGTGCCGCCACGGGGAAGCGCCGCTACGGGACCTACTTCGAGGCGAAGGCCGCGTCGCGGGAGATCAGGGACACGATGTACGAGGATCACGGCGATCCCTACCGTTGCGACGAGTGCAACGGCTGGCATCTGGGCCGCTCCCAGCCCTTTTGAGGCAGGATTACAGCTCGTCGTCTGGTGGGGGCGACTTGTGCTCGTCCCGCACGTCGATGTCTCCCTCACGCGGACGGCGTTGCTTCACGACGATGTCCGTCAGCTCGTTCTCCCGCTGCGCGATCCACTCGCGCACCGGGTCGAGGCAGTCCGGCGCAGCCTTCGCCTGGTCGAAGAACGCCTTCTTCTCGTCCGGCGTGAAGAGATCTTCCTCGCGCCATCTCTCAGTCCAGGCGGTCTCGAGGGCCCAGCGAGCCGCGGGATCCTCGATAAGCCACGTCCGCACCAAGTTCTTCAGGTCAGACGCCTCGTCGTTACTGTCCTTGATGTAGCCACAGAGCCGCAGCAAGAGGAAGTCGCCCGGCCAGAACTTATTGCGGATGTGCATGAGCAACTTCTCGATGCGGCGCCTCTCCACCCAACCATGGTCGCGGAGGTCTCCCTTCTCGGGGGCCATCTGGGCGGCCGCCCAGGAGAAGAGAGCGCGCACGTGGAGGTCGTCCACCTCCTCCTCCCATCGCCCGTCCTGGTCGTACTTCCGGCTGAGGGCGTTCCAGTTGAAGCCGTCATTGCCCCACAGCCAGTCGTGGGGAGCCAGGCGCCGCACCGTGGGTTCCGCCACTCCGACCGCAATCGACTTGTCGCCGCCCAGGATTGCGGTCGCATCCCGCTCGATGTCGCCCGCCGCCTTCTTCGCGAGCGCGATCAGCCTCGCCTCGACCTCCTTCATCGGGTGCCCCGGAGCGAGGACGTGTCCGTGGTTGGAGTGCGTCAGCATGCGCCGGCGTCCTCCAACACCGTCACCGGCGGCGTCCGCGCGCAGCCTCAGTACCTCCCGCCACACGCGCTCGACGACCCGCGTCGACGCAAGCATCCGCGCGCATCCCGCGTCTGCCCATCCTCGTTCCAGGTTGGACACCTCCTGGATCAGCCTCGTCACCCTCTCGTACGCACCTTCCAGCGCGGTGATGCCGTTCGCCGCGGCGTCGACCGTGGAGAGGTTCAGCGCTCCTCGCGTAATCGCGTGGGATTCGAGGAGATATCTGTTGAACCTCGGCATGACGGCCTGCGGGTTGCACTCACCGGCCTGCGCGAAATAGAGGCGCGCCGTCTTGAGCGTGTCCTTCTGTCCGGTTCGCGAGTGGTAGTCCCGGTAGGCCTCGCCGCAGTCGTTCAACGCGAAGGCCACGACGGAGTCACGTACGCGCTCGGTCACCCCCTGGCTCTCGAGCAGCGCCGGATCTGCGGCGCGCCTCTTCACCTCCTGGAGGAAGGTGTCGAAGCGCTGGAGCATGGCGGGCCCGATGAAGTCGAAGAAATAGAACTGTGCGGATGTCTGCGACCCGTGGTCGAGGCCGAGAGACAGCCGCCCCGATACTGCACGCAGGTAGTGGAAGTACGACGCGTTGAAATCGCCCTTCTCCGCGTACAGCCGCGCCAGGCCGTGGTCCAGCTCCGCAACCTGGGTGGTCTTACGCATCTCCTTGTACTCACGGCCGCGCCAGTACGCCTCCTCGGCCAGATCGAGCCGGTCGGATCCCAACAGCCAGTAGACGTAGCCAAGGTTCGCCCAGGCGCGGATGTTGCCGGGATTGACCTTCAACACGTCTTCGTACTCCGTGACGACTATCCGCTCCGCGACGCCTGCTTCGAGGTCTTGCCGCATGCGCCAGGCGTATTCAGTCTTGAGCGCGAACTCGAATTGGGCGATCTCGAGGCGCGGGTCGTACTCCACCGCGCGCCGAAGGTAGGGGAGCGCCCACCGCGGTCTGATCTCATGGAGACCGACGGCGAAGAGGAATCGGGCGTCCGTCTCGGCGCGGCCCGGGTCGACGCCGCGCGCCTGCTGAAGTGCTTCCTCCGCTTCGGTCACGTTCCCCAGGTAGTGCGCGGTCAGCGCCTTCGTAACGTATGCGGCGAAGCGCGCCTCGGACGAGCCCTCCGTCCGCGGGGACGTCCTGCCCAGGCGCGCGAGTGCACGGTCCACGGCCGGCCGCGCCGGGAAGATGGCGTTCATCCGGTGCCCGGAAAGCCCTGCGAGCACCCGCCGGTCGACGAGGCTGATCGCGAAGCCGATCTCCGTTCGCGCCGCCAGGATCTCGCCTCTGCCGAAGCGCGGGAACGATCGCGAGGCGACCTGCCGGAGCGTGTGCCCCGCGATCGACAGTCCGATGCCGAGCGCCTTGAACGGGTGGAGGTACAGGGGACGGTGGGCCTGCCGCCGACGCGGGTCGAAAAGGTCCAGCGACGCGATGAAGAGCTCTCTTGCCTCCTCGTAGGCGTCGAGAGTGTTGGACCGGACGTAGTCCTCTGCCTCATGGAGGTACGCGATCGCCCGGAGACGGCGCGTCGGCAGCAGCCTGATCTTCGTCTCGACGTCCAGCCGGATCTGCTTGTAGAGCTCGGACGAGATGCTGAAGTAGATCCGCTCCAGGACCTTCTCGTACTCATGCGCCACCAAGGCGCGCGTGCTGGTTCCCTCGCCGTCGAGGGCGTGGCGTTCTACGGCCTCGGATCGAGGAGCGACCGTTCCGAGCTTGAACTTGACGGGGTGACCGAGCCTTTCGGGGGCCGAGCGCGGCCCCATGCGAATCCGCGGCGTTGCCTCCACCATCCACTCGCCCTTCGGGTTCTGCCTGACGAGGAGCTGGCCGCTTATGTGGATGTGCGACTGATTACCCGCGGCGCCGTCCGATACCGCCTCCTCGTCGAGGAAAGAGAGGCGGGTGATCCGATCGTTCATACGCTCGGTGAGGTCGTACCGAAGGTACGACCCGATCTCGAACGAGGGATCGGGAACGGGTGGAACCAGGTCGAACTCCGCGACCGAGCACGTGTAGCGAAACGGCTCCCTTGATTCCTGGATCCATCTACGCGCGGCCAGGAAGAGAGTGGCCAGAAGGACGACTGCCGCCAACGATCCGACCGCCACCGAATGTTCGACGACCCACGAGAAGTCCAGCTTCCCCGCGGCCCGAGCGCGAGACACCTGGATCGCGAGCTGGATCGTCGCGACGACTAGCCCGAAGAACGTCGCTCCGCGGACCCGCCGGCTGCGGCGCAGCCACGTCTCCACACCATCGACGCGCCTCAGGGCATCACGCGGCGGTATCAAAGCCGGCGCCTTCATCGGCGCGGCTCTCGCTCGTCCAGCAGGCTCCCGGAGCCCTCGTCGTCCGCCATCGTCTCGCCCCCGTCACGCGCATGTAACAACGCGTCGTGCGAAGCGTAACCCAGCGGACGCTTCTCGCCAGGGGTACGCTCCCGCCGTGCCCGACTCCGTCAGCGCTATGCACCGGCTCCGCCTGTCGCAGGCCGACGCCCATTACGGCGGCGGGCTCGTGGCCGGGGCCCGGCTCCTCGAGCTCTTCGGCGACCTCGCCACCGAGCTCTGCATCCGCTCCGACGGGGACGAGGGACTTTTCGCGGGCTACTCCGAGGTGGCCTTCCTGGCTCCCGTGCGCGCCGGCGATTTCGTCGAGGTGCGCGCCCGGATCGCGAAAATTGGCCGCACTTCGCGGGAGATGCAATTCGAGGCCGTCCGGTACGCTGTGGCCCGACCCGACGTCTCGGACTCCGCCGCGGACATCCTCGACGAGCCCGAGCCCGTGGCCAGAGCTACCGGCACGTGCGTGGTGAAGCAGGACCGTCAGAGGGGAGTGATCTGATTGGTTAGAAGGGTGGAGGGGATCCGGGCAGTGACGTACGACTGCTGGGGCACGTTGCTGCGGGACCGCGATTGGGAGGGCGCCATGACGAAACGTCTGGGCGCCCTCGGTCATTTCCTGGACCTGCCCGAGGACGAGGCGCGGGCTCTCCTCGACGAGGCATGGGCCCGGCACGACGAGGCATGGAAGCAGGTCGAGAGCTTCGGCCCCGGCCGCATGGCGGCGTACTGCCTGGAAGAGAAGGGGATCTTCGACGACGACAAGATCACCCAGCTGACGAAGGAGTTCGAGGAGGCGAGCCTGGAAGCGGGCGTCGAGGCGGTCGACGACGCGCGCGACACGCTGAGGGCCCTCAAGGAGAAGGGTCTCGGCCTCGGCCTCATCTGCGACACCGGCTTCACGCCGGGCCGCGTCGTGCGCCAGCTGCTCGACGACGCGGAGCTCCTCGAATACTTCGACACCCTCTGCTTCTCCGACGAGGTCGGCGTGCCGAAGCCGGGCAACGAGATCTTCTCGAAGGCGCTCGCCGAGCTCGGCGTTCGCCCGCCGGAGGCCCTGCACATCGGAGACCTCCGCCGCACCGACATCGCCGGAGCGCACGACGTCGGCATGCACGCGGTCCGCTTCAAGGGCGTCCACGACGACAAGACCGACGCCCCCGAGGCCGAGGTCTGCATCGAACGCCACCCACAGATCCTCGAGGTGCTGGATCTCGTAGACGGCTAGGTCCGGTATCCGGCGCATGACCCTGCTGTCGGACGTCGTCGCCACGTCCGGAGACGTCGCCGGCTCGAGCTCGCGTTCGCGGAAGGTCGCGCTCCTCGGCGACCTGTTGAAGAGGCTCCACCCGCCCGAGGTCCCGATCGTCGTCGGCCTCCTCTCGGGGCAGCCGCGGCAGGGCCGCGTCGGGATCGGCTACTCCACGATCTACGGGATCGATCGCCCGCCCGCGCGCGAGGCGTCTCTGACGGTGACCGACCTCGACCGCGCGATCGACACGGTCGCCGGCGCGACCGGCGCCGGATCGGAGACGATCCGCAAGCAGATCCTCGGCGACCTCCTCGGGCGCGCGACGGCGCAGGAGGCGGAGTTCGTCAAGCGGCTCTTCACCGGTGAGCTGAGGCAGGGTGCTCTGGCCGGGCTCATGGTCGACGGCGTGGGCCGGGCGGCGAGGATAGACACGCACGTCGTCAGGCGCGCGTTCATGCTCTCGGGCGATCTCAGTCGCACGGCCGAGGTCGCGCTCACCGAGGGGGAGGAGGGCCTGCGCGGGATCGGCTTCGAGCTGTTCCGGCCGATCCTGCCGATGCTCGCCTCCTCGTCGCAGACCGTGCAGGACGCCGTGGCCGGCTTCGAGCTCGCGTCCGTCGAATGGAAGCTCGACGGGATCCGCATCCAGATCCACCGCAGCGGCGACCGGGTGCGGGTCTACACGCGCAACCTCAACGACGTCACCGCGGCGCTGCCGGGGATCGTCGAGGCGGTGCGGCGCCTGCCCGTGGACCGGGCGGTGCTCGACGGAGAGGCGTTGTGGATGCACGAGGGGCGGCCGGCCTCGTTCCAGGAGACCGTGTCGCAGATCGACGCAGACGCGCCCCCGGAAGGCGTCGACACGTTTCTGTTCGACCTGCTCCACGTCGGCGGCGACGACCTCCTCGACGCGCCACTCGTGGAGCGCGTCGCGGCCCTCGAAGCGATCGCGTCCGGCCTCAGAATCCCGGGCGTCGTGACGTCCGATCCGGAGGTCGGGGCGCGCGTCCTGGAAGAGGCCCTGGCGTCCGGGCACGAGGGCGTCGTCGTGAAGGACGCGGCTTCGGCCTACGTCGCCGGCCGGCGCGGCAAGGCGTGGCGCAAGGTCAAGCCGGTGCGGACCTACGACCTCGTCGTGCTGGGCGCGGAGTGGGGACACGGGCGGCGGCAAGGCCGGCTCTCGAACCTGCACCTGGCGGCGCGCGACCCCGCAACGGGCGGATTCGTGATGGTCGGGAAGTGCTTCAAGGGACTGACCGACGAGCTCCTCGAGTGGCAGACGAAGGAGCTGCTCGAACGGGAGACCGGCCGGAGGGGGATCGCCGTGCTGGTTCGTCCCGAGCTGGTGGTCGAGATCGCGATCGACGGCGTGCAGGCGTCGACGCGCTACGAGGGCGGGGTCGCGTTGCGCTTCGCGCGCGTCAAGCGGTACCGCCCCGACAAGGGGCCCGAGCAGGCGGACGCGATCGACGACCTGAGGACCTTGCTGCCGCGTTCGCGCTGATCTATCCCTGGTCGTTCACCCTCAAGACCATCAGCGCGATGTCGTCGCGCGGCGCGCCGTTCTGGATGCCGACCGCGGCGCGCACGATCTCGTCGGCGACCGCGCGGGGGTCGGACGAAGGCGCGGCCCTCAGGAACGTCTCTACCAGCAGGCTCTGACTCTCGTCCTCCAGTCCGGGGATGTCGGTGACGCCGTCGGTGTAGAAGACGACCATGTCGCCCGGGTCCAGGTAGGTGAACTGGTCCGTGAGCTCGACGTCCTCGAACACGCCGATCAGCGTGCCCGGCACCGCGAGCTCCTGCAGCTCTCCGTCCTTCCGCAGCACCAGGGGAGGGGGGTGCCCGCCGCTCGCGGCCGTCAGGCATACGCCGTCGTCGGTCTTCTCCAGCGTCACGAAGACGACGGTCGAGAACTTCTCCTTCTGTCCGCCGCCCATCCCCTCCGCGAGCAGCGCCTCGTTGAGGACGCGGAGGATCGCGCTGGGGCTGCGTTGCGCGAGCGCGGCGGCGCGCAGCGTGTGGCGGGCGAGCCCCGTGATCGCGGCCGCGTCCGCCCCCTTGCCGGAGACGTCGCCGATGACGAGTGCCCACCGTCTGCGGCCCCAGCGGAAGACGTCGAAGAAGTCGCCGCCGACCTCGTTTGCCTCCCCGGCGGGCTCGTAGCGGGCCGCGATCTCGATGCCCGGGATCTCGGGCAGGTTCGGGGGCAGCAGGCTCTTCTGCAGCGTGCGCGCGACGTGCGTTCGCTCCTGGAACAGGCGGGCGTTGTCGATGGCGATCGCGGCACGCCGCGCCAGCTCCTCGGCGAGGTGCAGGTCGTCCTGGTCGTAGACGTGGTCGGTGCGCGTCGAGAGCAGGACCAGAGCGCCGAGGACCCGGCCGCGGGCGTTCAGCGGCACGATCATGTGCGACGAGGGCGCCAGCCGCCGGAGCAGGTCGCGCCGCTCCTCGGTGACGCCGAGCTCGGCGAAGACGTCGTCGGTGTAGTGGTCGACGAGGATCGGCCGGCCGCCCTCGAGGACTGCCTGCACGCCCACTCGCTCGCCGGTCGGGGAGGGTTGCTGCAGCTCCTGGGCGATGGCCGACTGCGACTGGTCCGCGTATGCCAGCGCGACGCGCACGTGCGAGTCGTCCTCCTGCAGCACGTCCACGAAGCACCAGTCCGCCACGCGCGGGACGCACAGGTCGACGAGGTTCTGCAGCGTCTGGCGGTAGTCGAGCGTCGACGCCATCTGCGCGCTCGCGACCGCCAGGAACGCGAGCCGCTCCTGGGCGGCCTCCGCGAGAGCGCGGGCGTCGCGCTCGCGCGCCAGCAGCTCCTGTCGCTCCTCCTCTGCGTAAGCGCGATCGGTGATGTCGCGGAGGTAGCCGGTGAACAGGGGAGCGCCGGGGAGGTCCACGCGGGTGATCGCCACCTCGACGGGGAACTCCGTTCCGTCGGCGCGCATCGCGGTGACCTCGATGCGGTTGCCGATCACCGGACCGTCACCGGTCTCGAGGTAGCGCGCCAGGCCCTCGCGGTGCCGCCCGCGCAGCGACGGCGGGATGATCAGCTCCGCCATCTCCTTGCCGATCGCCTGCTCGCGCGTGTAGCCGAAGACCTGCTCGGCCATCGGGTTGAACTCGACGACGCACCCGTTGTGGTCCATCGAGACGACGCAATCGAGCGCGGCCTCGAGCATCGCCGACTTGCGCGCCTCGCTCGCCCGGACCTCGTCCTGCACGGACTCGCGCTCGACGAACTGGCCGATCTGGCCCCCGATCGCCTCCATCATCTCGAGGAGCTCCGGGTCTGGTTCGCGAATCTCGGGGCTGAAGAACTCGAGGACGCCCGTGACCGTACCCGCGCGATGGACGGGGAAGAGGATCGCCGCGTGCAGGCCCGCCTGCCGCGCCGCGGAGGCGCGCACGAACTGCGGGTTGTCGTCGACGTTGCTGACCCATTCCGCTTCGCCGGACTCCCAGACGATCCCGGGTAGGCCGCCGCCGTGGGGGACGATCAACGTCAGGCTCACGTCGACGAACGAGCGCGTATCGGTCCCCGGCCGCGAGTAGACGTCGACGCACCGGAGGATCTCGAGATCCTCGTCGATGCGCCACAGCGTGCCGCAGGTCCAGCCGAAGCCCTCGGCGACCGCCTCCAGCAGCCGCGGCGCGGCCTCCTGGAGGGAGCCCGCCTCCGCGAGCACCTTCACGACCTGGTACTGCGCGCCGAGCCGCTGCTCCGTCCTCTTGCGGTCGGAGACGTCGCGGAAGAACCAGGCCCAGCCGTGGTAGCGCCCGGCCTCGTCCTTGAGCGGCGTCCCGTAGGCCTCGAAGACCCGCCCGTCCTTCAGACGCAGCTCGTCGCGCGGCGTCCGGTCGGGATGGCGGTAGAGCTCGAGCACGCGCTCCTCGAACCCCTCGGGGTCGACGAGCTGGTCGAAGATCGCCCGGGTTATGTCCTGGTCGGACTCGGTCTCGAGCGCGTCGGGCCGCAGGCTCCACATCTCGGCGAACCGTCTGTTGAACGAGACGATGCTGCCGTCCACCCAGACCACGAGAGAGCCTTCCAGCGACGCTTCCAGCTGGCTCTCGAGAACCTCGATCTTGCGGTGCGCTTCGTCCGCGGCGGCGTCCGCTGCGGGCAGGCGCCAGGGTCGTGCCATGTCCCCCTCGTCGGCTCAGGCAAGCTCGAACAGTAACAACACGACGGCGTTCCTAATAGGCCTTCGCCCACGTGGCGCGCTCCGTGCCGGCCTGCCCGCAGACGATGCACGCAGCCCCCGGGTCCTCGCGTTCGAGCGGGAGCACCCGGATGGTGGCCTTCGTCTCGGCCGTCACCTTCTCCTCACAGGCCGCGTCGCCGCACCACGGCCCGACCCAGAAGCCGCCTTCGGCCTCGACGCCCTCCTTGAACGCGTCGAAGTCGGTGGTCTCGTGGGTGTTCGCGTCGCGGAACGCGGTCGCGTCCGCCAGCAGCGCGGCCTGGTTCGCGTCCAGCCGTTCCCTCATTCCCGCGATCGTCTGCTCGATGGGCACCTGCTCTTTCTCGCCGGTGATCCGGTCCGCGAGCGTCACGTGGTCGGCCGCAAGGTCGCGCGGGCCGATCTCTATCCTTATCGGCACGCCCTTTAGCTCCCACTCCGAGAACTTGAAGCCGGGCCGGTACTGGTCGCGGTCGTCGACCTTCACCCTGATCCCGGCTCCCCGGAGCGCGTCCCGAACCTTGTCGGCGGCCGCGAGGACGTCCCCCTGCTCGTCGTCCGTCTTGTAGATCGGCACGACGACGACCTGGACTGGCGCGACCGCGGGCGGGAGCCGGAGGCCGCGGTCGTCGCCGTGGGCCATGATCGTGCCCCCGATCATGCGCGTCGAGAAGCCCCAGGACGTCCCCCACGCGTACTCCTGCTCGCCGTCCTTGTTCAGGAACTGGACGTCGTAGGCCCGGCTGAAGTTCTGCCCGAGGAAGTGCGACGTCCCGCACTGCAATGCCTTGCGGTCGCGCATGAGTCCCTCGATCGGCAGCGTCTCGTCCGCGCCGGGGAAGCGCTCCGACTCGGACTTGCGCCCCCACAGCACGGGGATCGCGAGCACGTCGTACGCGACCTCGCGGTAGACGTCGAGCATCCGCACGGTCTCCTCCCATGCCTCCTCGGCCGTGGCGTGGGCCGTGTGACCCTCCTGCCACCAGAACTCGCTGGTGCGCAGGAACAGCCGCGTCCGCTTCTCCCAGCGCATGACGTTGCACCACTGGTTGTAGAGGAGCGGAAGGTCGCGGTAGCTCTGGATCCAGTTCCCGTACGTGGTCCAGATCACGGCCTCGGACGTCGGCCGGATGACGAGCGGCTCCTCGAGCTCCTCGCCGCCGCCGTGCGTGACGACCGCGAGCTCCGGAGCGAAGCCCTCGACGTGCTCCGCCTCCTTCTCCAGGAGGCTCAACGGAAACAGCAACGGGAACATGAGGTTCTCGTGGCCGGTCGCCTTGAAGCGATCGTCGAGTGCGCGCTGCACGTTCTCCCACACCGCGTAGCCGTGGGGCTTGATGACCTGGGAGCCGCGCGCCATGCCGTGCTCGGCCATGCCCGCCTGCTTGACGACCTCCTGGTACCAGGCGGGGAAGTCCTCCGACTGCTTCGGGAGCCGGCTCTCTTTGGCCATCTCTACTCACCCACTATCTGGACGATGATCGAACGCTCCTGAGCGTGGTCCAGCTCCAGCAGCAGCACGCGTTGCCACTGGCCGAGCCGCAGCTCGCCGTGCATGGCGGGGAGCACGACCGACTTCGACCCGACGACCGTCCGCTTTCCGCCCAGACGTTCGAGGGTCGTCCGGATGTCGGTGTGCAGCCCGGACTCCCGCTCGTTTATGAGTATGGCGCAGTCGCGGTGGGGCGCGAAGACCGTCACCTGACCGGAGCCGATCCCGGACGCCGTGAGCGCGGTCTGGACCTCGTCGGTGATGTCGACGAAGTCGAGCGCGGTCTTCGTCGTCGCCGTGCACTCGATCTGGTGCGTCCTCATGACCAGGGATGCTCGCCGGTTACGGCGCGTTCGGCAAACGGCGCGAAAGGCGGTGCGAAACGCACAACTTGTGCAGAACCTGTGGGTCCGCGACCCCGAAACCTGGGGAGAACGCGAAACTTTCGCGGCCTGCGAACTTCTCTTGTCCGTGCTATTGACGCGCCCCCGGGCGGCCCCTATGTTGCGACCTGTCCCAAGCAATCAAAACGGCGCAGTCGCCGGAGGCGCCGACCGAAAGGAAGGCGCCACCCCGGCCGGTGGGAAGCTCCTCGGAGCGGACCGTCGGCAGGGGAGTGGGGGGCCGGTTCGCCGGTCGCCCGACGGCGGCAGGGCCGGGCGGTTGCTTGGGACATTGAGATTGGCCCCGAAGCCACTGGGTTGTTGCCTGGTCGCATCGGGACCCGGGTGAGAGGCCCGAGTGGCTCGAGGACAACGCTCCAATAACCGGTCACGGCCGGCTACCGAGCGGCCCCTCCGGTTACTCGGGCCTTTCTCTTGCGAGGTTCCCGACCCACCCTTCTCTATCCGGGGTTCCCTATCCACCCTTTCTCTTGCTCACTTGTGCAGGAGTCTCGCCGCGCCCGAACAATTCTGCTTGCGACCGCGTCGGGTGGGAATAGAACCCGCCGACTCCGGTTTTTCCGGGTTCTTGGCCGTTGCAGGGGGATTGCCGAAGGAGCGCACCATCGTGATCGCCGACGAGGACGAGATAGAGAACGACGAAGAGGTCGAAGACGAGGACCTCGAGGCAGACGAGGACGACGAGGAGGTCGCGCTCGCTGCGACCGACGACGAGGACGACGAAGACGAGTCGAGCCTCGAGGAGCTGCTCGCGCAGAGGGCCGCGGCCCGGCGGGGGACCGACGACTCGGAGGACGACGACATCCTGAGCCTCACGTCGGAGCCCGAGACCATCCCACCCATCGAGCCGATCCCCGCGCGCGTCATCCCGCTCAAGGACCGTCAGGAGTTCGTGTGCAACCGCTGCCACCTGGTGAAGGCGCGGGTGCAGCTTGCCGACGCAGAGCGAGGCCTCTGCCGGGATTGCGTGTAGCCCGTTTGGTTACGGTGCACCCGTGGCCCGTGACCGTGCGCTGGTAATCGTCCCGACCTACGACGAGCGAGACAGCATCGGCGAGGTGGCGCGGCGTCTGTTCGACGCGGCGGGCGACTCGGTGGACCTGCTCGTCGTCGACGACGGATCGCCCGACGGGACGGCCGCCTTCGTTCGGGAGCTCGCGGCCGAGTCGCCGCACGCGATCCGCCTGATCGAGCGCTCCCACAAGCAGGGCCTCGGCACCGCGTACGTGACCGGGTTCCGCTGGGGCCTCGAGCGCGGCTACTGGGCGCTGGTCGAGATGGATGCCGACCTGTCGCACGATCCCGCGGACGTGCCGCGCCTGCTCGAGCGGTTGCAGTCGGGCGCGGACCTCGCCATCGGGTCGCGCTACGTCGAGGGCGGAGGCACCGCCAACTGGGGGCCCCTGCGCCGGGGCCTGTCGGCGGGCGGGAACCTCTACGCGCGGGCGTGGCTGGGGTTCGGGGTGAGGGACTCGACGGCGGGGTTCCGGGCCTACCGGGCCGAGACGCTGGCGGCCCAGGATCTCTCGTCGGTGAAGAGCGAGGGCTACGGCTTTCAGATCGAGATGACGCGCCGCGTGTGGCGCGCCGGCGGCACGATCGCCGAGGTGCCGATCACGTTCACCGAACGGGTGGCCGGCAAGTCGAAGATGAGCCGGCGCATAGTGGCCGAGGCCCTGGTCCAGGTGGCGCGCTGGGGCCTGGCCGACAGGTTGGGCAGGGGCCGCCGGGCACGGGCCGAGCGCCCATAATGCACGCTATGTAAACTCCGCCTAGGTGACGGGCCATGCGCTCCTCTACCATCACCGCCGTGACCCCGGCCCGGGGCGAAGTGCTGGACTCGTTGAGGGCCTATTGCCTCGCCAAGCCGGGCGCGCAGGAGGGCTATCCGTTCGGTCCCGGGGCCCTCGTGATGAAGGTCGGCGGGAAGCTCTTCGCCATCATCGGCGACGAAGCGGATCCGCCGGCCGTGAGCCTCAAGTGCGAGCCGGAGATCGCTGTGACGCTTCGGTCCCGCTATCCCGCCGTCGCCCCCGGCTACCACCTCAACAAGCGGCACTGGAACACCGTGGCGCTCGACGGCAGCATCCCCGACCGACTGGTCCGCGAGTGGATCGACGACTCCTACGACCTCGTCCTGGAGGCGCTTCCTCGCGCGGTCCGTGACGGTCTGCGTAACGGAGGGCGCGAGGAGGTCGGCTAGAGCGTGCGCTGCAGGCGCTTCGGCGCTCCCAGGTTCGGCGCGTCGTGGACTATCGAGTTCTCCATTATGTAGAGGCCCGAGTACGTCAGCGCGTAGTCGCGCAGGCCGTAGCGGTGGTCGAAGGTCTCCGTCGGCCGCGGCAGGGCTCCCCCGAGGATCCGGATCGTCCCCTTGCCCAGCGGGACCTCGCCGACGCTCACGCGGCCCTCGCCCGTCGTGCCGACGACGTGGCCGCCGGCGTCGGTGAAGGCCGCCTCGTCGACGACGGTCATCGGCGAGCACTCGCTGCCGATGCAGTAGCCCAGGATCGCCGCCTCGACGAGCTGGCGGGCGTTCGGGCGCAGCCCCTCGACCATCGGGTGCTCGAAGTCGACGAAGTCCGCGTACGGTTGGTAGACGCGGACGTTCGTCACGGCCCCACTGTCGACGACGCCGATCTTGGGCAGGACCCGCAGCGCCCGGTCGGTGAGGACGAGGTTGCCGCCCTTCTTCACCCAGCGCCCGATGTTGGCGAAGTACGTGCTCGGCTTCGCGACCCGGCCCCGCTTGTCGCGCGGCCGCGCCCGGTCCGCGATCACGAGCGTGTCGAGCTTGTTCAGATAGGCGCGCTGCCGCGCGATCTTGCGCGTGCTCATCGGCACGAACGGCTTGGGCATCAGCCTCGAGGTGTCCCGGAACCACTTCATGTTGCTCACGCGGTAGTGGCGCTGGCGGACCCTGCGGCCGTTCGCGCCGACGCCGTCCTTGCCCGGCCCCGGCCGCGTGCCCGGCCCGTTCTTGTCGCGCGACGACACGGGCTTCGGGTCGAAGACGTAGCCTGCCGTCCCCTTCGGATCGATCTTGACGGTGCGGGCGTTGAACTCCTTGCTCTGGTAGAGCGCGTACGCCATCGCGGTCTTGATGATCGCCCGCGTCGCGTTGATGTGGTTCTCCTGGAGGTACACGTTCCAGTTCTTGTCCGGGACCGTGTGGTTCAGGAAGATCTCGTAGTCCATCCCCGTGACGCCGAGAT
>JALZEG010000126.1 GCA_030862185.1 Actinomycetota bacterium | reverse complement strand
GGCCTCCGCGTGTCCGTTCGTCACCACGATGTGCCACGGCTCGCCGTCGGTGATGTCCCACTGGATCGGGCCGCCGAGCGAGCGCGCGACCTCGAGGTCGATCGCCCGCGCCATGCCGTCGAAGAGGATCTCGAACGCGGGGGCGCTGACGTTCGGCTCGCGGCGGTCGTCGCCCATGATCCCGTCCTCGAGCAGCACCCACAGGCGCCGGGAGCGGTCCTCGTAGGAGAGGCTGCGGTCCTCGCGCGAGAACACCCTGATCTCCGCCGGCTCGATCCCGATGCGGCGCAGCTTCGTCTCGAACCCGCGCAGGCCGAACGCGTAGATCTCGACGAGCGTGAAGTCGAAGCACTCGGTGTAATCGTGGTCGAGGTTCGGCGGGATGAAGACGCCGACGGACCACGGCAGCACACGGTCGAACATCTCGATCGCGGCAGAGCGGCAGTCGCGCGACGACCGGACGAGCTCGCCCAGGAGCTTGACGCCGAACGCGACGTGCCGCGACTCGTCGCGCGACACGTTGTCGATCCCCTGGCGGAAGCCGGGGAGTATCTGGAGCTTCTCGACGTAGCGCTGGATGAAGTGCTGGCCGGGCGTGGCGAGGAGCCCCTCGACGACGAGGTGGTAGAGCGCGACCGTCTGCGTCAGCAGCTCACGGTCCTTGGGCTTCTTGCGCAGCGACTCCGTCACCCGGTCGAGCTCGTCGAAGACCTGCTTGAAGCCCCAGGTGAGCTGCCCCTCGACGGCGTCGAGGGTCGACTTCGTGTCGCTCCCGATGCCCGCGACCTCGCGCATGAAGCGGTCGAAGAAGACGTGGTGGCGCGCCTCGTCGACGATCTGCGTGGTGAGGAAGATGCTCTCGGGGTAGCCGGGGGCCGCGTCGAGCACGGGCGTCAGCGTCCGGGCGACCGCCTCCTCGCCGACGAGGAACATGGCGTAGTTCCACAGCGCGGCCTCGCGCTGCTTCTCGGTCAGCCTGTCCCGCCAGTGCTCGGCGTCGACGGAGAAGTCGATCCCCGTCGCCGACCAGTTGTTCTCCTCCCACAGGCGGTAGAGCCGCTCGTAGGAGATCACCTCCTGCTTCTCGGGGTTTCCTGCCGGCACGTGACCTCCTTAGCGTCTCGCCGTGGGCTATCCTGACACCATCTCTAACTTGACTGTAGAGTCAAGTTCACCACATCCGGAGGGATCATCATGGACTTCTCACTCAGCGAAGAGCAGAAAGAGCTGCAGAAGTGGGCACACGAGTTCGCCGAGAAGGAGATCCGGCCCGTAGCGGCCCAGTACGACGCCAGCGAGGAGTTCCCGTGGCCCGTCGTCAAGAAGGCGGCTGAAGCGGGGCTGTACTCCGTGGACATCTACCTGCAGGCCCAGCAGGACCCGACCGGGCTGACACTGCCGATCCTGATGGAGGAGACGTTCTGGGGGTGCGCCGGGATCGGCCTGGCGATCTTCGGGACCGGGCTGCCGCTGTCGGCCCTGGCGAGCGTCGGCACGCCGGAGCAGCTCTTCGAGTGGGCGCCGAAGATGTTCGGGACGGTCGAGGATCCGAAGGTCGCCGCGTTCGGCGTGACCGAGCCGCAGGCGGGTTCCGACGTTCGGTCGCTGCGCACGCGCGCCGTACGTGACGGCGACGAGTGGGTCCTGAACGGAACGAAGGTCTTCATCACGAACGGCCAGTACGCGGACGTCTACATCATCGTGGCGACGGTTGACCCGGAGCTCGGCCACCGCGGCCAGGCGTCGTTCATTACCACGCGCGACGACCCCGGCATCCGTCCGGGCAAGAAGGAGAAGAAGCTGGGCATCCGCGCCTCCGACACGTCGGAGGTGATCCTCGAGGACTGCCGCATTCCTTTGGACCGCGTCCTCGGAGGCGTGGACCGGCTCGAGGGGAAGCTGGAGAAGGCGCGATCCGGTGAGTCGACCGGCCGTTCGTCCGCGGCGCTGCGGACGTTCGAGGTGACGCGGCCGTCGGTTGCCATCCAGGCGGTCGGTATCGCGCGCGCGGCGCTGGAGTTCGCGATCGACTACGCGAAGGACCGAGTCGCGTTCGGCGTGCCGATCGCGCAGCACCAGTCGATCCAGAACCACCTGGCGGACATGGCGACCGAGCTGGAGGCGTCGCGGCTATTGGTGCACAAGGCGGCCTGGCTCGCGGCGAGCGGGCAGCCGTTCACGAAGGCAGAGGGCTCGATGTGCAAGCTGAAGGCCGGCGAGACGGCGGTGAAGGTGACGGAGACGGCGGTCCAGATCCTCGGGGGCTACGGCTACATCAAGGACTTCCCGGTAGAGAAGTGGTACCGGGACTCGAAGATCTACACGATCTTCGAGGGAACGTCGGAGATCCAGCGGATGGTGATAGCGAGGGCCCTTCTGGCGTAGCCGGTCCCCGTCCGTTGTGCAAAAACCGGCGCTTTCCGTCGGTTTTTGCGCGCTAGAGCCCGGGTTTGAGGCGACGAGGGCCGCCTATTTCTTCCGCTCCCAGGCCGTCACCGCCATTTGGATGCCCCTCACGATCGCAAGGATGACTATTCCAGGGATAACGACATCAATGGGGTCCATCGTGCCCTCCCGTCTGAGAAAACGATCTCGTCCAGGAGACGCCTCATGACTCTTGGTCGCAATGGCTAGTCGTAGTCAAGGGGGTAGCTATCTATGCCCATCTTCGATCGTCGCGACCTGGCGAAGAGGCCAGGCATGCGGCGTATCCCTACGCCACCGCTTTCTCGATCCTCGACACCTCCTCGGCCTCCAGCTCGATCTTGCCCCCGCCCAGGTTCTCCTCGAAGTGCTCCAGCGACGACGTGCCGGGAATCGGCAACATCACGGGCGACTTGTGCAACAGCCAGGCAATCGCTATCTGGGCCGGCATCGCGTCGTGCATCGCCGCTACCTCCGCCAGCGGCCCCCGGCTCGAGAGCAGGTCCCCCGAGCCCAGCGGGTACCACGGGATGAACCCGAGGCCCTCACGCTCGCAGTAGTCCAGCACGTCCTCCGAGGAGCGGTCGCCCAGGTTGTAGAGGTTCTGCACCGTCACGACCTCGACGATCGAGCGCGCCCGCTCGAACTCGTCTACGTCGAAGTTCGACACGCCGACATGCTTGATCTTGCCCTCGTCCTGCAGCTCCTTCAGCGCACCGATCGAATCTTCCAGCGGCACCTTCCGGTCGACCGTGTGCAGCTGGTACACGTCGATCCTCTCGACCTTCAGCCGGCGGAGACTCGCCTCGCACGCCTCGCGCAGGTGCTCCGGGGTGCAGTGGGGATCCCACCGGCCCGGCCCCGGCCGCAGCAGCCCGCCCTTCGTCGCGATCACGAGGTCGTCCGGATACGGGTGCAGCGCCTCCGCGATCAAGCGCTCGCTCACCTCGGGGCCGTACGAGTCGGCGGTGTCGATCAGGTTGATCCCCGCGTCTACGACCCGCCGCAGCAAGGCCTTAGCGCCCTCGACGTCGCGCGGCTCGCCCCAGATCCCCTTTCCGGTGATCTGCATCGCGCCGAAGCCGAGCCGGTGCACGACCAGATCTCCGCCGATCGTGAAGTTGTCGCCGAGGTGGGGATGGTGTGTCATCGACTTCCTCCTGAAAGCTCTATGCCGCCAGCTCCGCCGGCGTGATGGTCAGCCGCAGCAGCCGGTCGCGGTACACGAGGATCTCGATCGTCGTCCCCGCCAGCGTGCCGTCCATGAGCCGCTGCAGGTCGTCCATTCCCGCGACCGGCGTGCCGTGAACCTCCAGGATGATGTCCTCGGGCCGCAGCCCCGCTGCCTCCGCAGGGCTCCCGGCGACCACCTGGACGACCTCGATGCCGCGCTCGCGCCCGACCTCCCGCGCGAGCCGCGGCGGGAGCGGCCGCGTCCCACCGGCGACCCCGAACCAGGCACGGCGCACACGACCGTTCGTCATCAGCGCGGAGACGATCTTGAGCGTCGTCTCGTTCACCGGCACGGCGAGGCCGAGACCCTGCCCCATGCCGGGACCGACCAGAGCCGTGTTGATCCCGACGACGGTGCCGCGCGACTCCACGAGCGCTCCGCCGGAGTTGCCGGGATGGAGCGCCGCGTCCGTCTGGATGACGTTCTCGACGAAGCGCGCGGTGCCGTTCGACTGAGTGACGAACGAACGGCTCAGCGCGCTGACGACGCCTGCCGTGACCGTTCCGCCGAAGCCCAACGGGTTGCCGATCGCGACGACGAGCTGCCCGACCTTCAGCCTCGCTGCGTCGCCGAGCTCCGCCGGCACGAAGCCGTCGCCTTGTGCGCGCACGACCGCGAGGTCCGACAGCGGATCGCAGCCGACGATCTCGAACGACGTCTCTCGCCCGTCCGAGAAGGACGCGTTCCCGCCGGCGGAGTTGCCGACGACGTGCGCGGAGGTGAGCACGAAGCCGTCCGCGGTGATGACGACACCGCTGCCGTTGCCGGAGATGCGGCGGCCGCCCCTGACCTTGCTGAAGACGGCGAGGTTCGCAACCGACGGAGCGAGACGTTCCGCGATGCGCGTGACGATGCTCGAGTACGCGTCGAGCGCGGCCTCGTCGCTCACGCCGCCGGACCCTGCGCCCGAGCGCGCTCCACCTCCGACAGCGCGTCCCGCAGCGAGTCGATCCACTCCGACTCGTTCTTCCCGACGAGCCGGACGCACCAGGCGAGAGCCTCGCTCCGGCTGCGCGCCACGCCCGCGTCGATCAGCGTGTCGAGGACGGCGCGCTCGCGCAGCCGCAGCCGCGTCATCACCGGGATCGCCATGTTCGTGAAGATCCGCCGGACGCCGCCGCACTCGGCCCCCCACGCGACCTTGCGCCCGAACAGCCTCTCGGCCTCGTCCGCGATCGCCATCCGGGCACCGCGCGTCTCCTCGCGGAACCGCTTGATCCGAGCCAGCCGGGCAGCGTTGGCGGCGTCGTCGGAGGCATCGGCGCCGAGGTCGACGTCGCCGATCCGGCCCACGACCAGGATCTCGTCGCGGTCCCCGGTCACCTCCGGAGCGGCCTCGAACCAGTCGTCGGGGAGGCGGCCGGCGAACCAGCCCCTGATCTCGTCGTCCATCTCGTCCTCCTGTTAGGTGGATTACGAGATTACACGATTACCAGCAGCCACTCCTCTCCCTCGAACTCGCCCCTCGCCGCCACCCCGCCGATATCGGAGGTAGCCGCCGTCGCGGGGATGACGAAGAAGGTCGGCTCGAAGCCGTCCGCTGCGACCCTGGCATCCCACGCCCGGGCCAGGTCGGCGTAGCGGATCCTCAGGTCGTTGCCGTCGAGGCGCGGGTCGTCGTACTGCGCGATCCGGGCGCCCGAGACCTGGAACAGCGCCCACAGCAGGGGGTCGGTGCCACCCGCGACGACGTCGTCCGGCGTCAGGACCTCGCCCGCGGCGCGGACGAAGGAACCGTGCGCGTAGTCGGAGTGACCGTAGACGTAGCCGTTGCGATGCTCGTCGAGGATCTCGCGCATGCGCAACGACGCGAGCACCGGCGACGCCGCGCCGACCGCGACGCACACGCCGACCGCGCCCGCGGCTACGGCGCGGCCCCCCCGCCGCGCGAAGACGTACAACCTCACCAGCGCGATCCCGCCGAGCGCGCCGGCGAGCAGGTGGACCGGCGGCCACATCCGGCCTTGATGGAGCAACGTCGCGTTGTTCCAGACGCTCCACTCGAAGACGTCGCGCGCCACCGCGAGGCTCAGCAACAGGACGCTCGCCCCGACGAGGGCGACGAGGATCCGCCCCGTCCTCGCGCGAGCCGCGGGAAGGATGCCGGCGAGCGCGAGCGGAAGCAGCAACCCGTACGCGCCCAGCGCGGTCGGCAGCGGCCACTCCTTCCCCAGCCGCGGCGTGATGTCGACGAACCCGCCGTGGTCGAGGTAACCGACCGCCACAGGCACGGCCCACAGTCCGAACACCACGGCCGCGGGCGCGCAGACCTGTACGAGTGAACGTATGCGCCGTTCGCGCGTGAAGCACGCCGCGGTGACGCCCCACAGCAGCGCGGTGAACAACATCGGCACGCTCACGACCCCCACCAGCCCCGCGACGACACCGCCCATGACGCACGCCCGCGCCGTCGCCTTGCGCACCGCCTCGAGGAGCAGCACCGCCGCCGCGCCCGCGACGACGAGCCCGAGCTCGCGCGGCAGCGCCGGTGGAAGGAGCTCGTAGACCGAGTTCGGCGACGCCGTGACGAGATCGGCGCCGAAGCGACCCTCGCGCGGGCTGGCGACGAATGCAGGCTCTCGCGCGAGCACCCATCCGAACCCTCCGATCAGCGACGTGCAGAACGCCGCCGCGAGACCCGCCCGAGGGTGGACGCGTCGCGCCAGAGCCGCTGCACACAGCGGGATCGACGCGAGCAGCACGACGTGAACGGTCTCGTGCGCGAGCAGGGGCGTCGACGACGGCACGAGCCGGACCAGCGATGCCAGGAAAGCGTGGTAGCCCCAGGGATAGGCGTTGCGTGCCAGCTCGGGGGCCGGACCGACGGGAACCGGCTCGCCGCCGAGGAGCTGCTCCGTCCACCCGAGGTGCCACGGCGGGTCGCCGCTCCGGACACCCGAGCCCGTGAGGAGCACCGGCAGGAGATACACGGCCGCGAGCGCGAGACCGAGCAGCAGTGCGCCGCGCCAGCGCGCGTCTCGAACGACCTCGAGGTCCGCCCGCGCGAACCCGGAACCGATCCACAGCGCCACCGGCAGGCACGCCAGCGCCGGCACGACGCCGGCGTTCCCGAACACGGCGCCGCCCGACACGACGTTCAGCAGCATCGCGACGACGGCGAAGACGGTGAACCCGACGGCGGTGAGCGCCGCCCTCTCGACGATGCCAGCGTCGTCCCATCCGGCCCATCGCAACAGGAGCCGCGCGGTCGCCCAACCGACGAGGGTGAACAGGAGCAGCTGCGCGACTACGAGTGCCAGATCGACGGGCGTCACTCGACGCGTGCCAGAAGCTGTCCCGCCCCCGCTGTCTCCCCCACCTCGGCCTTCAGCTCCACGACCACGCCCGCGACGGGAGACGCTATCGAGTTCTCCATCTTCATCGCTTCCAGCACGATCAACGGCTGGCCCGCCTCGACCTCGTCGCCCTGCGCCGCGAGCACCTTGAGGATCGTGCCCTGCATGGGCGCGACGACGTCACCGCCGGACGCCGCGTCGTGGATCGCGGCCGCGGCGGACGCGGCCATCGCGGGGTTCCATAGC
>JALZEG010000123.1 GCA_030862185.1 Actinomycetota bacterium | reverse complement strand
GCCTTCGGCCGCCGCGACCGCGAGGGCCGGGTCGTTTATGTCCATTACCGCGATCGTCGGGATGCCTCGCTCGATCGCCGCGCCGGCGAAGCCGTGGTCGCCCAGGACGATATCCGGCCACGGCCCCGACTCGAGCAGCTTCTCCATCGCCTCCGACGAGTGGGTGTGCTTCAGCTGCCCCCAGTCCGCGAGGCATCCGACGCCGCCGTTGTAGCGGACCTCCTGGTGCTTGCCGGCCCGCGACGAGATGTTCTCGTCCTCCCGCAACAACACGACCTTCCCGCCGGCCCGCCGGTATGCGTCGACGACGCGCACGTGATGCTCGAGCATGCCCGTGGGATGGCCGGTGGCCGCGAGCAGGGACGAGCCGAGCCGAGCCTCGGCGTGCAGCCGCCGGGCTGCGGCGACGATGCCGCCCATGGTGCGCTCCGGGTCGATCGTGTCGAAGTCGCAGTCGTCCTCGATGTCGGACGCGCAGCCGGTGAGGTCGGCGAGGAACTCGAGCACCTCGGTCGCGGAGTACTTGGCGAGGCCGGTGAGCCCGAACGAGCCGTCGGGGTCGCCGTCGAGCATCGCCTCGATCTTCGCCAGGTTGTTCCGCCGCGAGTGGCTCTGGTGCGGGCCGGTTATGCCCGCGGCCACGAGCGCGTCGGCCGCCTGGGACAGGTCCGGTCGCTCCATGGCAGCATCCTAGGGAAAGACGACGGGAGGAAATGACGTGACCATCGAGCGGTTCTCGCTTCAGGGAAAGATCGCGATCGTCACCGGGGCATCGCGGGGGATCGGCCGGGCCATCGCGCTCGGCTTCGCGGAGGCCGGAGCCGACGTCGCCGTCGCGGCACGCAGCGTGGGCGACCTCGAGACCCTCGCGAAGGAGATCGACTCGCTCGGCCGCCGCGCCCTCGTCGTCCCGACCGACGTGACGAAGCGCGAGGACATCGAGAACCTGATCGACCGGACGGTCGCGGAGCTCGGCGGGATCGACGCCCTCGTCAACAACGCCGGCGGGTCGAACTTCACGTCGCCGCTGGTCGGGCTGCGGCCCCCCGGCTGGGACAAGCTGCTCAGGCTCAACCTCGACTCGGTCTTCCACGGCACGCAGCTCGCGGCCCAGAAGATGCTCGAGCACGGCGGCGGATCGATCATCCAGATCTCGTCGGTCGCGGGCATCGAGGGCGCGCCCGGCCTGTCGCCGTACTCCGCGGCCAAGGGCGGGGTGCGGCTGTTCACACAGGCGGTCGCGAAGGAGCTCGCCGGTTCGGGCGTCCGCGTGAACGCGATCGCGCCAGGGTGGATCGAGACGCCGCTCAACGACTGGATGACGAAGGACGACGGGATCCTGCAGGCGATCGTCGGGATGATCCCGATGGGCCGCGTCGGCCAGGCCGACGAGGTCGTGGGGGCCGCGCTCTACCTCGCGTCCGACGCCTCCTCGTTCGTCACCGGGGCGACCCTCGTCGTCGACGGGGGCCAGACCGCCTGAGAGCGGCCCTGCCCGAAAGGGCGGCGAAGTCTGCACCGAAGACGCTGGCTAGCCCGCTTCGTCCGCGACACGATCTCCCAGGTGAAAGACGTCCTCCACGAGCACGAGACCGAAGCTCCGCGGCGCGCGCCACCGGCCCCTTCTCGCACCCCGAGCACCTCCGTCGAGCAGGTGCAGCACCTCGGCGAGCTCGCGGGGAACCAGGCGGTCGCGACGATGTTCAAGCGCGAGCCCAACCGCACCGGCCTTCCCGACCGTCTCAAGAGCGGGATCGAGCGCCTGTCGGGAGTGGCGCTCGACGACGTGCGCGTCCACTACTCGTCGCCGGAGCCCGCGCGCTACGACGCCCTCGCGTTCACGCGCGGCTCGACGATCCACGTCGCGCCCGGCCAGGAGCGGCACGTCGCGCACGAGGCGTGGCACACGGTCCAGCAGAAGCAGGGCCGCGTGGTCGCGAACGGGCGGGTCGGCGACGCGCCGCTGAACGACGACTCCGCGCTCGAGCGGGAGGCCGACGTGATGGGCCGGCGCGCGCTGGGGAGCTGAGTCAGCGGGCGCAGTCGCCCGTGCCGACCGGCTCCGTCCGCTCCGCGCCTGTGGCGAGCTCGTCGGCTATCTCGGCCCCCGTGAGCGCGTATCCCACGTTCCCGTCCGTCGTCGAGGCCGCGAACACGACCCCCGCGACCTCGCCCGTCGGCAGCGCGAACGGGCCTCCCGACTCCCCCTGACGGATCGACGCGCGCAGCTCGTAGACCTCGCGCGTGACGTCCTCGCGGCCGTAGATGTCGCGCCCCCTGGCGGGGTAGCTGTCCTGGACGGCGGCGCGGTCGACGTCCAGCTCTCCCCCTCCCGACCCGGGGAATCCGAGCGTCGCTCCGGGGGTGCCGCGCTCGAGCTCGGTCGTGTCCAGCTCCAGCGGAGGACCGGCCAGACCCGTCACGTGGACGACCGCCACGTCGGTGCCGGGGTCGAAGAGCACGACGCGGCCGGTGTGGGTCCCCTCCCGGTCCTGCACCTCGACGTCGCCGCCGCCCGCGACGACGTGCGCGTTCGTCACGACGGTGTCGGGTGCTCCGACCCACCCGCTCCCGAGCTGCTGGCCCCCGCAGGCCGGCACGACGATCCGCACCGTCGACGCCTGCACCTTGCGCGCCACCTTCCGCGCGACCCTGTCCGACGGCAGGTCCACGGGCTCGCCGATCGGACGCGGGAGCCCCGCGAACACCTGCGGGAACCCGGCGGTGTCGAGGTACTGCCGCAGATATGCGAGGACGTCGGGGGGCTTCGAGATCTCGTTCAGCTCCTTCAAGATCCGCGACCGGCTCATCAGCTTCGCGACCTCGCGCGACGGACCCTGCACGAGCAGCGACCCGATGAGCCAGAAGGACAGCAGCGTCACGAAGATGCCGAACCCGGCCCCCAGCCCCTGGTTGACGCTGCCGAGCCGCGCGTTGTGCGCGGCGCGGGCGAAGCGGAGGCCGACGAGGTGCCCGACCGTCTGTCCGAGCGACAGCAGGATGAAGACGGTCAGCAGCGAGATCAACATCGCCTGCAGCCCGGGCTCGTCCGTGAACGCGTCGGCGATCGAGCCCGCGACCGTCACGCCGACGACGAGCCCGAGGAAGCCTCCGCCGAGCTCGAAGAACTGCCCGACCAGTCCCTGGCGGAACCCGCGGAACGCCGCCAGCCCCGCGAGGAGGATGACGGCGAGGTCGGCGAGGTTCACTCAGTCCGTGCCGAGGCCGGTCTGGAGCGCGCGGAACGTGAGCCCGAACGCGACCAGACACGCCACGCCGAAGACGACGACCTCGACTCCCCGGTGCTTGCGCGCGTACTTGTGCGCGACGTAGAGCACGCCGATCGGGAAGAGCCCGCCGTAGACGTAGTGGAGCCAGGTCGGCCCGTTCGACTGCGGCCGCCCGCCCATGGCAAAGAGGATCGCGCCGACGAGCACCTGGGCCCCGAGGATCACCTGCACGGCCGCGAGCAGGTTCCAGTACCACCCGCCGGGCTCCTTGTTGCGCAGGAAGGTGTAGAGGGATCCGAGCGCGAGCAGCGCGAACCCTGCGGGCACGGAGTACGCGACGAAACGATGCAGGTCGACCACGAGGGGAGGGTATCGCTCAGGGACAGGCCGACGGCCCCGACGTGCCCTCGCACACGACATCGCGGTGAAGCTGCAGTGACAGCTCGGCCGCGTTCGGCGGGTCGTTCGTCGGGTCGAGGTCGCCGAGGAGGTTCTCGAGCTCCCACGGGTCCGTGCGCAGGTCGTAGTACTCGCGGTAGGTGGGCACGAGCCGGTCCTCCGCGTAGTACTCGACGTAGAGGAAGCCGCCGGCGCGGGTCGCGGCCCAGTTCGGGATGGACCGGTTCTCCCGTTTCCACTGCTCGAGCAGGACGCGGTCGTGCGCGTCGTCGCCGAGGAACGGCCGGCCGTCGAAGGTGTGCTCGGGCTCGGAGCCGGCGAGGTCCAGGACGGTGGGCGCGAGATCGACGTTCGCGACGAGCCGGTCGCTCTCGGCTCCGGCGTCGACGCGGCCGGGCCACCTGACCAGGAACGGCACCTCCGCGGAGGCCTCGTACGGCCTGATCTTCTGCGACAGCCCGTGCTCCCCCCACAAGAAGCCGTTGTCGGACATGTAGACGGCGAAGGTGTCGTCCGCCTCGCCCAGCCTCTCGAGCCGGCGGAAGACCGCGCCGACCATCTCGTCGACCGACATGAGACTCCGCAGCTGCTTGCGCCGCCACTCGCGGAGGAGCCTCCAGTCGAGCTCCCATTCCCGGACTTCGGACGGCTTGTCACTGCGATCCTTCTCGAGCATCGCGGGCGTCTTCTCGAAGTCCGGCACGTCGGCGCCGCGGTGGCGCGGGTGCGGTATCGCGGGCAGGTGCGGGCTCATCGGCGCGAGGTACATCAGCCACGGCTGGGCGTCGTCGGCCTCGCTCGAGTCGAGGAACCGCAGCGCCTTCCGCTCGATGATGCGCGTCGAGTACGGCTTGAGGCGGCCGATCTTCCCGTTCACGTTCCAGCGACCCCTGAAGTAGAAGCGCGAGCTGCTGTCGGTCAGGATCGCCCAGTCGTCGAACCACGGTGGGTCGATCTCTCGCGGCCACGCGTTCAGGTACTTGCCGTAGATCGACGTCCGGTAGCCGTCCTTGCGGAGGTATCGCTGCATCGTCGTCAGCTGGTCCAGGTTCTCGGCCTGGCCGCGCTCGCTCGTGTGCACGCCGTGGTTGTGCGCGTAGAGCCCGCTCATGATCGACGCGCGCGAGGGGCAGCACGTCGGCGTCGTGACGAGCGCGTTCGTGAAGCGGGTTCCGTCGCGCAGGAACCACCGCCTCGTCCGCCGCATCACACCGAGGGTCCCGGTCGCCCGCTGGTCGTCCGTGACGATGATCAGGACGTTGGGCCGCTCGGCCCGAGCCTGCGCGACTCGGTGCGGCGGCGCGCCTGCCGCAGCCGCTCCCGCGACCGACGCCCCCGCGAGGAGGATCCCCCACCATCTCCTTGGCCTCATATCCAGGGGTACTCTCCCGCAACTGCGGGCGTAACGAGGACCCTAGCGGGCGAGGGCCGACAAGCGGGGCAGGCACGCGTCGAGCACCTGGCCCACAGTCCGCTCGACGGTCCCGCGATAGCTGCGAGAGACCTCGGCCGGGTCGAGGTCGTCCAGCCACTCCGCCGGTACCTGCTCCGGAGCGCCGCACATCTCCGCGAAGTGGATCGTCCACACTCGCGGCACGACGGTCTCGGCCTGGTAACCGCCTCCGCCGGTCGCGACCCAGCGGCCGCCGGCGAAGCGCGCCGCGGTGTCGTGCAGCATCCGCGCCATGCGCGGGTAGGCCGGCATCGTCAGCGCGAGGTTCGCGAGCGGGTCGCCGTGGTGCGTGTCGGCCCCCAGCTGCGTCAGCAGGAGGTGGGGCGCGAACGCCTCCGCGAGCGCGGGGACGACCTGCTCCAGCGCCCACAGGTAGTCGTCGTCGCCGGTCAGGGGCATCAGCGGGACGTTCGCGGCCGTCCCCCGCGCCTCGCCGCCCCCGATCTCGTCCTCGAAGCCCGTGCCGGGATAGAGGTAGCGGCCGGACTGGTGGAACGACACGGTCAGCACCCGCGGCTCGTCGTAGAAGATCCACTGGACGCCGTCGCCGTGGTGCACGTCGACGTCGACGTACATCACGCGCCACTCCGGATTGACCTCCAGGACCCTCGCGATCGCGGCGGCCGGGTCGTCGTAGATGCAGAATCCCGAGGCCTCGCGCCGGCGCGCGTGGTGGAGGCCTCCCGCAGGGTTGAAGGCGTGCTGCGCGCGTCCCGTCGCCACGGCCTCGGCCGCGGTGATCGAGGCGCCGCACACGGCGGCCGAGGCAGGG
>JALZEG010000121.1 GCA_030862185.1 Actinomycetota bacterium | reverse complement strand
GCCCGCTCGGGCGAGTCGCTCACGACCCTCGACGGCGTCGAGCGGTCGCTGCATCCCGACGACCTCGTGATCGCGGGCCGGGACGAGGTGCTGGGCATCGCCGGCGTGATGGGCGGCGCGGGATCGGAGGTCTCGGAGCCGACGACGGACGTCATTCTCGAGTGCGCGAACTTCGACCACGTCTCGATCTCCTACACGAGCCGGCGCCACGGGCTGCGCAGCGAGGCCTCGGCGCGCTTCGAGCGCGGGATGGATCCCGAGATGCCCCCCTTCGCCGCGGCGCGCGCGGCGCGGCTGATGACGGAGCTAACCGGAGCGCGCGTGTCGGAGAAGGCCGTCGACGAGTACCCGGCCCCCGTGGAGCGCGCGTCGATCACGCTGCGGCCCGCACGCACGTCGAAGCTGCTCGGCAAGGCGGTCGCGCCGGACCGCCAGGCGCGACACCTCCGCTCGGTCGGGATCGAGGTGACCGAGTCCGAGGACGGGCTCCTCCACGCTCTCGTCCCGACGTTCCGCCCGGACCTGACGCGCGAGGTCGACCTCGCCGAGGAGGTGATCCGGCTCTACGGGATCGACAAGGTCGCGTCGACGCTGCCGCCCGGCCGCGCCGGCCGCCTCGACGACGTGGAGCGCTTCGACCGCGCGCTGCGCCGCACGCTCGCGTCGCTCGGCCTCCGGGAGGCGTGGACCGACTCGTTCCTCGGACCGAAGGAGCTCGACGACCTCGGCCTGTCCGCCGACCATCCGGCGCGGAGCCTCGTCCGTCTCGCTAACCCGCTGGCGGAGGAGCGGCCCGGCATGCGCACGACGTTGCTGCCGGGTCTGCTGCGCTCCGTCGCCCGCAACGTCGCGCACCGCGCGAGCGGCGTCGCCCTCTTCGAGATCGCACGCGTGTACGAGCCGACCGGTGCCGAGCTCCCGCTCGAGGCGCACGTCCTCGCCGCGGCCTTCTGCGGCCAGCGGCGGCCCCAGGAGTGGTCGGGGGCCGCGACGGCGTGGGACTTCTTCGCCGCCAAGGGCGTCCTCCAAGCCGCTCTGCGCCAGCTCGGGCTTCCGACGCCGGAGCTCGCTCCCGCCGAGGGCATGCCGTTCCACCCGACGCGCGGCGCCACCGTCACCGTCGCGGGGAAGACCGCCGGCGCGTTCGGCGAGCTGCACCCGGACGTCTGTGCGCGCTACGACGTGCTCGAGGGGACGATCGCGTTCGAGCTGTCGCTCGCGCCGCTCGTCGACGCGCTGCCGCCGCGCGTGAAGGTCGAGGACCTCCCGCGGTTCCCGCCGCTGCTGCTCGACCTCGCGGTCGTCGTGGACGAGGCCGTCCCCGTGCAGACGGCGCTCGAGATCGTGCGCGAGGCGGGTGCCCCCGAGGTGGCGTCGGCGAGACTGTTCGACCTCTACCGGGGCGACCAGGTCCCGCCGGGGAAGAAGAGCCTCGCGTTCGCGCTCGAGATCAGGGCGGAGGACCGCACGCTCACCGACGAGGAGGCCCTTACGGTGCGCGACCGCATCGTGGCCGCGTTGAACGAGCGGCTGGACGCGGAGCTGAGGGCCTGACGGGAGCGAAGGTGGAGGAGCGCGACTTCCTCTCGATCGACGACCTAACGCCGGAGGAGCTCCGCTACCTCCTCGACTCCGCGGCCGCGCTGAAGCGCAAGCCCGGCGCGCTCGACGATCAGCTCACCGGCCGGCGCGTCGCGCTCGTCTTCGAGAAGCCGAGCACGCGCACCCGCGTGTCGTTCGAGGCGGCGGTGACTTCGCTGGGCGGCTCCCCGATAGTGCTGCGCGGCGACGAGCTGCAACTCGGGCGCGGCGAGACCATCGAGGACACGGGCCGGGTCCTGTCGCGCTACGTCTCGGCGATCGTCGTCCGCACCTTCGGGCAGGACCGCCTGGAGCGCCTCGCTCACGCCGCGTCGGTGCCGGTGGTCAACGCGCTCACCGACTTCTCGCACCCGTGCCAGTGCCTCGCCGACCTCCAGACGATCCAGGAGAAGAAGGGGACGCTCGAGGGGCTGACGTTGACGTACGTCGGCGACGGCAACAACGTCGCGCACTCGCTGATGTTCGGCGGGACGAAGACGGGCATGCACGTCCGCGTCGCGTGCCCGGAGGGATTCGAGCCGTTTCCACAGGTCGTCGACCGCTGCGCCGAGATCGCGGAGACGACGGGCGGCAGCGCGACCGTGACGCACTCGGCACAGGAGGCCGCCGCGGGCGCGGACGTCCTCTACACCGACGTGTGGGCGAGCATGGGCCAGGAGTCCGAGGCAGAGTCGCGGGCCTCGCTCTTCGAGCCGTTCCGGCTCGACTCCGCGCTCGTAGACGTCTCCGACCCGGAGTCGATCGTGATGCACTGCCTTCCCGCGCACCGGGGCGAGGAGATAGCTGCGGACGTGATCGACGGGCCGCGGTCGGTCGTGTGGGACCAGGCGGAGAACCGTCTGCACGCGCAGAAGGCGCTGCTCGCCTGGCTGCTGGGCTGAGGCGCCTCCCGCGGGAGTTCTACGCCCGCGACGCGCCGACCGTCGCGCGCGAGCTGATCGGCTGCGTCTTCGCCCGCCGGACGGCCGAAGGGATCGCGGCGGTCCGGCTCGTGGAGACGGAGGCGTACCGCGGCCCCCTGGATCCCGGTTCCCATGGCTATCGCGGGATGACGCCGCGGACCGAGGTCATGTACGGACCGCCGGGCCGGCTCTACGTCTACTTCACCTACGGCATGCACTGGTGCGCGAACGTCGTGTGCGCGCGGGACGGAGTCTGCGAGGCGGTGCTGCTGCGCGCCGGCGAGCCCGTCTCGGGCGTCGAGCTTATGCGGGCGCGCCGCGGCGGGGTGGCGGACAGGCTCCTCGCGTCGGGGCCGGCGCGGCTCGCGCAGGCTCTGGGGATCGACCGCGCGCACAACGGCGCGACGCTCCTGCGCGGCGGCGACTTCTGGTGCGCGGAGGACGAGCACACCGACGCGCTACGGAGCGGAGAGGTCGCTCAGACGAACAGGATCGGCCTCGCGGCGGGCCGGGGAGAAGAGATCCCGTGGCGCTTCGTGGTGGCCGGCCACCCGCACGCCTCCCGCCGCCGCTGACCACCGGCGCGGCTAGGCCTTCTTCTTTTTCTTCTTTTTCTTCGGCTTGTCGTCTTCGGCCGCGGTGATCGTGTAGTCGGTCCCGATCTTCGTGTCGTCGACGACCGGGGTCGTTGCCGGGCCGGCCCCTTCTCCACCCGTTACGTTGCGAACCTCCACGAAGGGCGCCGCGATGATGCCCCCGTCGGCGAAGGCCGCGTTGCTGCTACGCGGGAACGTCACCGTAATCAGCCCGGTCTCGTCGTCCAGCGTCGTGACCGCGAGCGTTCCCTCGACCGGGTCGGCGTCCTGGCATTGGTCCCGCAGCAGTGCGACCGGTTCGCCCACGTAGGTGGGTCCTTCGACGTACGCCTCCCACCACAGGCATCCGCGCGGAAAGTCCCCTCCCGGATTCGCAAGCACACGGTAGACGTACGCGGCGTTGCTCGAAGGTGGTGGACCCTCGGTTTGGATGTGGACGGAGATGTTCGCGGCGTCGTGGGTGAACCAAACCTTGAGCACGTCGCTGACGGTGAGGTCGGCCGGAGTCGGGCGATCGCCTTCGATCAGACCTCGGCCCTGCCCGTTGAGATAGTTGGCGTCGCCCGCCGGGTCCTCGATCTGGACGACTTCCGGCACCGCCGGAGGCGGCTGCTCCTGTGCTCCGGCGGGCACCGTCCCTAACAGCAGCGCCACCGCGATCACGAGGGTTCCTGTCCGAGCGGCCATCGTCTTACTCCCTCCCGCCGGCATGCCCCGCAGAGCACCTACGAAGCGCGCACCGCACCTTGTTGGTCAATGCTTCGGCGCGAGGGGACGCGACTCCTCTCAGCAGCGGATTCGCCGCGGGCCGGGAGACGACATCCCGTGGCGCTTCGTGGTGCCCGGCCTCCCGCACGCCTCCCGTCGTCGGTGACCGGCGGATCTATCCAGGGTTGACCCAGATCGTGACCTTGTCGCCCTTCTCCATCTCCGTGCCGCCGCCGGGGGCCTGCTTCCACACCCGGCCCTTGTTCTTCTTCGCCTGGCCATGGCTCGACTCGCGCTCGACCACCGTCAGCACCTCGAACCCCGCAGCGCGGATCCGCTCCTCGGCCTCGCCCCGCGACAGACCGAGCACGTTCGGCACCGTCGCGGTGTCGTCGGCCTGCTCGGACGAGATGTAGAGCGTGACGGTGGAGCCGGCGGGGACCTTCGCCCCCCCCGGCGGGTCCTGGTCGACGACCGTTCCCGGAGGGTAGCTACCGAGCGCGGTGGGCTCGGTCGCCACGTCGAAGCCCTCGCCCTCGAGGATCCGGATCGCCTGGCCGCGGGGGAACCCGATCAGGTTCTCGACCGTCTTGCGATCGCCCGGCTCACGGCACGACTTCTCGGGCTCGGTCCCCTTCGCGAACACGCCGCTCGCGACGTATTCGTCGGGCGTGAACTTGTCGGCGAGGCAGCCGTTGCGCGTGTCGATCCGCACCGTGACGATCCCGCCCTCCGGCACCGGGAAGTCCTCGACCGGATAGTCGGTGAGAGCCCGCAGCATGAAGCTCGTCCAGATGTCCGTCGGCCATGAGCCGCCGGTGACGGTCAGCCGCGTGGGGATGCACTGCGGCAGGCCGTTCGAGAGCGAGGTGCTCCCGAGACACGACGTCTTCATCTCGATCTGCCCCTGCGGGTATCCGACCCACACCGACGTGACGAGGTTCGGTGTGTAGCCGACGAACCACGCGTCGCGGTACTCCTGCGCGGTCCCCGTCTTCCCGGCCGCCGGCCGGCCGATCGCAGACGCGTGCTGGCCGGTACCGCGGCGGACGACCTCCTGCAGCGCCGACGTCGTCAGGTACGCGGCCCCCTCGTCCAGCACGTCCTTCACCGGGGCCGTCTCGTCGCGGTAGATCGTGCGCTTCTGGTCCTCGTTGCTCACGTCGACGATCTTCGTCACCGCCACCGGCGGATGGTGGTCGCCGTTATTCGCCAGCGTCCCGAAGGCCGATGCCATCCCGAGCGCGTTCACCTCGTTCGTGCCGAGCACGGCCGAGAAGTAGGGCTGTAGCGGCGTGCTGATGCCCATCCGCTGCGCCACGTCGACCACCGGGTCGGCGCCGATCTCCTCGACGAGCTGCGCGTAGACGACGTTGACCGAGCTCACCGTCGCCTCGAGGAGCGTTATCTCCCCGAACTGCCCCCCCTCGTAGTTCTGCACGGTGTAGTCGCCGCCGTTGTCGACGCCGGGGATGACGAGCGGGCCGCTGCCGTCGTAGCGCTTCGATAGCGGGACGCCTTCCTCGATCGCGGCGGCGAGCGCGAACGGCTTGAACGCCGACCCCGCCTGACGGCCCGTGCCGGGGGCCTCGTGGAGGTACTTCTTCGTGCCGGGCACCTTGACGCGGCCGAGATCGGGCTCGGCCAGGATCGCGAGGTTGAGCTTGGCGTACTTGTCCTTCTTCGGCGGAGCGAACCAGTCGCGCCCGCCCACCATCGCCTTGACGTGACCGGTGTCGGGCTCCATGGCGACGAGCGCGGCGTGGGGGTCCGAGCCGTACGACAGCGTGCTGCGGACGGCCTCTTCGGCCGCCGCCTGCATCTCGAGGTCGACCGTCGTGTAGATCCGCAGGCCCCCGGTGAACAGACGCTTCGTCCTCTGCGCGCCCGTCTTGCCCAGGAAGTCGAAGTCGGGGTGGTACGTCAGGAGCCGCTGGACGTAGTCGACGAAGTACGGCGCGGGGTACTCGTCCTTCTCCGCGACCGGTTGGAGACCCAGGCCCTTCGCCGCGGCTTCCTCGGCCTTGAGCTCGTCGACGTAGTCGAGGTTCGCCATCTGGCGCAGCACCACGTTGCGCCGCCGTTTCGCGGCCTTGCCGTGCCGGAAGGGGTCGTAGTCGCCGGGGGACCGGATCAAACCGGCGAGCAGCGCGGCCTCATTCAGCGTGAGTTTCCACACCGGTTTGCCGAAGTACACCTTCGACGCGGCCTGCACCCCGTACGCACCCTGGCCGAAGTACACGGTGTTCAGGTAGCGCTCGAGGATCTCGTCCTTGCTGATCTCCTTCTCGATCTGCCGCGCCAGCGCGGCTTCCTGGAGCTTGCGGTCGAACGTCTGCTCGGCGATCTCGTTCGGCGAGATGATCACGTTCTTCACGTACTGCTGTGTGATCGTCGACCCGCCCTGCTCGATCTTGCCGCTCGACGCGTTGGCGAGGGCCGCGCGGACGATCGCTTTGACGTCGACGCCGCCGTGCTCGTAGAAGCGCTGGTCCTCGATCGCGATCACGGCGTTCTGGAGGACCTGCGGGATCTGGTCCAGCGTGACGTTCGTGCGGTTCTGCCCCCGGTGGAGCGTCGTGATCAGCCGCCCCTGCGCGTCGAAGATCTTCGACGACTGCGCGAGCTCGAACTCGAGGTCCTCCGGCTGGAGGGTCGGAAGGTCCTCGAAGTGCGCGCACGCCCCGGCGAGCAGCGTCGCCGTGAGGAGCGCCGGGAGGAGCCGCCGGAAGGGCGTTCGGGACATAGACCTCGATTCTATCGAGAGCGCTCTCTCCCAAGGGGTCTAGCATCCGAAGCCATGGACGAGGAGCTGCGGCGCCGCACCGAGGGCCTCGTGCGCCACGCCGTCGACGTGGTGCCGCAGGACGAGCTCGCGGCGCGCCTGGCCGAGGGGCCGCCCCTGCGGGTGAAGCTGGGCCTCGATCCCACCGCGCGAGCGGTGACCCTGGGATGGGCCGTGCCGCTGCGCAAGCTCCGGGCGTTCCAGGACGACGGACACACCGCGGTCCTGATCGTCGGCGACTTCACGGCGCGGATCGGCGACCCTTCGGGCAAGTCGCAGACTCGGCCGCAGCTCTCGAAGGAGGAGGTCGGGGCGAACGCGCAGGCCGTCCTCGACCAGTTCCTCGACATCCTGTCCGAGGACAACCTCGAGATCCGCTACAACTCCGAGTGGCTCGAGGGCATGGACCTCCCCGACGTGCTGGGGCTGACCGCGCGCTACACGGTGTCGCGGATGCTCGAGCGCGACGACTTCGCGAAGCGCTACCGTGAGCAGAGGCCGATCTCGATCATCGAGTTCATGTACCCGCTGCTCCAGGGCTACGACTCCGTCGCGGTGCGGTCGGACGTGGAGCTCGGCGGAACCGACCAGCTCTTCAATCTCCTCGTGGGACGCGACCTCCAGAAGGCGTACGGGCAGCGACCGCAGATCGCGCTCACGGTGCCGCTGCTCGTCGGGACCGACGGCGTCCAGAAGATGTCGCAGTCGCTCGGCAACTACGTCGGCATCCGGGACGATCCCGGTGACATGTTCGGCAAGGTGATGAGCGTCCCGGACGAGTTGCTGCCGAGCTACGCGGCCCTCGCGGCGAACCTCGACGACGGCGCGATCGGAGAGATCTCCGAGGCCGTCAAGCGAGGGGGGCCGGGGGCCGGAGACGCCAAGCGCGCGGTCGCGCGCGTGACGGTCGCGCTCTACCACGGCGACGAGGCCGCCACGGGGGCGGAGGCCGCGTTCGACCGTCTGTTCCGCGAGCGCTCCGCGCCGGACGAGGTCCCCGACGCGGCCATCCCCGGGGACGCCGTCGACGGCGAGACCGTCTACCTGCCGCGCGTGCTCGCGGAGCTGGGGCTCGCGTCGTCGCGCTCCGACGCGCGCCGGCTGATCCGCCAGGGCGGCGTGAAGGTGAACGGCGAGCAGGTGTCCTCGGAGGAGGTCCCGGTGGCGGACCTGACAGGTGCGCTCGTGCAGGTCGGCAAGCGGAAGTTCGTCCGCCTCACCGCGTAGACGCGCGAAGTCGACTACAAGTGATCGGAGGGGCCGCTCGGCCCCGGTGGAACTACGCGCTCCAAGGACAGCTGCGCGACCGGGGGAGTGCCAATTGCGCTGCAGAGGACGCCGCCTCGCCGTAGCCGCGCTCGTCGCCGCGTCTTCGCTGACGCCACCCGGCCTCTCCGCGGCGACGTGCCGCGGAGAGGTCGAGCGCGTGGCCAAAGGGACGTGGGAGACGCGTCCGGTCACCGGCATCGAGGGAGTCTGGTTCAACTTCGAGATGGCCGCCGACGAGAAGGACCCGCGCCTCGTCGTCGTGACCGACACCGTAGGGATCCTCGTCAGCCGGGACGGCGGTTGCCGCTGGACGCGGTCGCTTCTGTACGAGGACCTCTTCCCGGCCTTTGCCCCCATCACCGAGGACGTCGAGGTGGCGGGGACGGGCGCCGATCGGTCGTTGCACGCGCTCGTCTATCCGACGCCGGCCGGGGACCTGAAGCTCGTGTCGAGCTTCGACGACGGCCGGACCTGGACGATCGACGAGGTCCCGGCCCCCGCGGCTCTGCGAACGCTCGCGTCGGTCGAGCTCGCCACCGCGGAGACGGCGCCCGCGAGCTACCTCCTGGCCCGGGCGCTGGTGGGGGCCTCGACGTTGTTCACCCGCTCCGCGGGCGACGGCGAGTGGCGATGGACCTCGGTGGGCCGGGCTCCGCCCGCTGCCGGGACCTGCCTGTCCGACGGTCCCTGCGTGGGGCCTCGTCTGGTGCAGGTGGAGGCCGACCCCGGCCGCCGGGGGACGCTGTGGGGCGTCGCGGAGGGAGATTCCACCGGCCAGACCGCCTTGTGGACGTCGCAGGACGACGGCAGGTCGTGGCGGGAGCTCGCCGCGCCCGCGGCCGGCGCCAAAGCTGCGCTCCTTGCCATCGCTCCCCGGGACGGCGGCTCGAGTGTGATGGTCGTGGACGTCTTCGACGCCTTCGCGCTCTCGCGCGACGGGGGCCGGACGTGGACGGTCGGCGAGCTGCCCGAGGAGGTCTCCGGCTCGTCGACGAGCGCGGGGGTGTTCGACCTCGCGTACTTCGACGAGGGGACGGCATTCGCGGCAGTCCTCGGTCTCACCGACGGCTCGCCGTGGGCCGGCAACGTGCTGGCATTCGACGGCCGGAGGTGGAAGAACGTGGCGCCACGCGCTTTCGCCGGCTACGACCGGACGGACGAGGAGGGTCGGCGCCTCACGTTCGTCGAGCTCACGAGCACCCGCGGCCCCCTGATCGCGCTGTCCTCGACCGGCGACCTGATGACCTACCGCCGCTGAACGATCGTCAGCGTCCGCGGACGCGACGCTCGCCTTCGTAGACGCCCTTCGAGCCGTCGGTGGGGTGGAAGTAGAGGTCGAGGCTCATCCACAGCGTCCTCGAGAACGGGAAGAAGACCACCGGCAGGAGCCCGTTCGTCAGCAGGGCGAGGGACAGCAGCAGCGGCCAGTTGACGTCGGGCAGCGTAGCGATCAGCGTCCCGACGAACAACAGGAAGAACCAGGCCTCGCATGCCGCGATGTTCACGGTCATGGCGCCGGTCCAGTAGCCCGGCTCACGCAGGAACGCGTGGCCGCAGACCGAGCACGCCTCGTTCATCTTGAAATAGGTGCGGAAGACCTTGCCCTGCCCGCAGCGGGCACAGCGCCGGCGCAGGCCGCGGGAGACGGCGGCGCTCGCGCTCATCGGGGGGTGGGCCGGGGCCGAGGGCATGCCCCCGCTATACCCGGAATTCCAGGGGCGTGGCCGGCGTTGGGATGCCTGCGGGATGGGAAATCTTCCCGCACGGGTGGTTGCCGGTCCCTCCGGGGACTGGTAAATTACACAGGCTGTACTGACAGAGGAACGTTGTCACGTCCGCCCCCGAGAGGGCGGGCCCGAGAAGATAGGGGAGCGCCTATCGGCACCTGAGCCTCGCGAAGACTCGGATGCTTTGGCTGCTCGCCGGTGCTTCTCCGACCGGCGTTTTTCTTTGTCGGAGGAACGTTCGCTCCTTGAGAACTGAACAGTGTGCCTGCCGGGAAAGGGATCTTCGGATCTCCGACCGGTTATGACCAGTGCGAACCTCGTCAAGAGGGAAACACTCCATGAAATGAATCCGGCAAAACGCTTTCGAGACACTTCGAGAGTAGTCAGCCGTTCATGGTCAGCATCAAAACTTTGGTTGCCCTGGCCCTCGGGCCGCGGCAGCTGAAATCTCTACGGAGAGTTTGATCCTGGCTCAGGACGAACGCTGGCGGCGTGCTTAATACATGCAAGTCGAGCGACGAAAGGAGAGGGGGTAACCCCTCTCCCTGAAAGCGGCGAACGGGTGAGTAACACGTGGGTAACGTGCCCCGGACTCCGGGATAACAACGGGAAACCGTTGCTAATACCGGATGACCCCTGCGTACCGCATGGCATGCAGGGCAAAGTTTTTCGGTCCGGGATCGGCCCGCGGTGTATCAGCTTGTTGGTGGGGTAACGGCCTACCAAGGCTTTGACGCATAGCTGG
>JALZEG010000099.1 GCA_030862185.1 Actinomycetota bacterium | reverse complement strand
CCGGCGCCCTGGCCGGCTGCGACGCGGTGTTCCACCTCGCGGCGCATCGTGCGATCGCCCGCTCGATCGACGATCCGGCCGGGACCGACCGTACGAACAGCCAGGGCACCGTCACCGTCCTGCAAGGCGCGGTCGACGCCGGTGTGGGCAGGGTCCTCTACGCCTCGTCGAGCAGCGTGTACGGCGACGCGGCCGCGACGCCCGTGCGGGAGTGCGCTCCGGCCGTGCCGGTGTCGCCCTACGCGGTGTCGAAGCTCGCCGGCGAGCACTACTGCCGGGTGTTCGGCGAGCTCTACGGGATCGAGACGATCGCGCTGCGGTACTTCAACGTCTACGGGCCGGGCCAGCCGAGCGACGGCCGCTACGCGACCGTGATCCCGCTGTTCCTGGAGGCTCTGCTCGCGGGGCGGCGGCCGGTGGTCTACGGCGACGGCTCGCTGGCCCGCGACTTCACCTACGTCGACGACGTCGTGGGTGCGACCGTCGCCGCGGCGGCGGCTCCGGCGGCGTCTCCCGGGCGCGTCTACAACGTGGGGGCCGGGACGCCGTGCTCGCTGAACGGGCTACTGGAGATGCTCGGCCGGCTGGTCGGCGTGGTGCCCGACCCCGTCTACGAGGACGCCCGGCCCGGCGACGTCGCACGGACGCACGCGGACTCGACGGCCGCGGCACGCGACCTCGGCTTCGAGCAGTCGGTGCGGCTGGAGGAGGGGCTGGGCAGGACGGTCGACTGGTTCCGGGCCCGGCGGGCGGACGCCCCGGCCTACGTGAGGATCTAGCGGGTCTCTTTGTGGGCCGTGTGGCCGCTGCACCACCGGCAGTACTTCTTGAGCTCGACGCGGTCGCGCGTGTTGTGGCGGTTCTTCTCGGTGATGTAGTTGCGTCGCTTGCACTGCGTGCACTCGAGCGTGACGTGCACGCGCTTGTCGCTGGCCATGGCGGGGAGTCTAACAAGCCCGCCGGCGGACGCTCCTTAGACCGGCGCTTCGGCGCGGCTGCGGCGGAGCTTGAAGCGAAAGGCCGACCGCGGGGGGCCCCAGTCCATGCGCGGCGGAGGGGCGAACGTGTTGATCGGATCGTTGGGCGAGGGGGCCGGGGCCGACTCGAGCTGGGCCCACGTCCGCTCGACGCTCGAGGCGTAGCGGGACGGCAGGGGCTTGGTCGCCTCGGCCGTCTCGGCGGTCGCCAGGGCGGCCACCTTGGCTCCGGCCTCGTCGAACGCCTGCTCGACGGCCTGCGTCAGATCGTCCATCACGGGAGGGGGCGGAGGCGGAGGCGGCGGGGCGGTCGCGCTCAACCGGTGACCGAGCAGGCAGAACCCGCCGGCGTCCTCGACCTCGGCGGCGCACCTCTGACAGAAAGATGAAGACATAGCCCAGATACCTCCACCACATTTGTCGGTATCCGGGCGCGGGAATTGAGGGCTCGCAGGCTTTTTTCCTAGTAGCGGCGGGTGGACTCGAACCACCGACTCAGCGATTATGAGCCGCTTGCTCTGCCCCTGAGCTACGCCGCCCCGTGTCCACAGGTGCGTCGCGCCTGCGAGCGAGCCCCGTCACGGAATCGAACCGTGGACCTTCTCCTTACCATGGAGACGCTCTGCCGTCTGAGCTAACGGGGCCTGGCAGCACAGAGGATAACGCCCGCCCCGGGCGATCTCATCCCGAGCCAGCAGCTCGCGCCGTCCGTTCCGGTTTCCGTAACGGAACGCGCGTGGAGGGCCGGTGGAGTCGGGCTACAGCTTCGCCGATGCCAGGACCGACTCGGCCACGTCGTCCGTGTTCACCTCGATCTCGACCTCGACGTCCCGGACCCGCACCCGCACCGAGACCTCGGCGGAGCCGGGAGGGTCGCTCGCGTTCGGCGCGCAACCGGGCTCCGTCGGGTTGCACAGCGGGTTGTCGTCGCCGGGATCCAGCGACCCCGGCGGGACCTCGACCTCGACGGACCCGCCGCCCTGGATCTCGCCCTCGCCGTTCGGCAGCGGCACGTCGACCATCGGGGCTTCCCCGTCGCCGCCCTTGCCCTTGCCGCGCGCCGGCGAGGCCTTCGCCTTCGCCTCGCCGCGACGTACCAGGGGGGACTCGCCGAGCAGGTTCGCCGCGCGGGGGGCCGAAGGGCCGGCCGCACGAACGACCGCCGCAGCCCGCGCGATCGACGCCTCCGACAGCCACACCTCTTCGGCGACGACGCCGGGCGTGCGCGTGCGGCCGAGCGCGTTGGGATCGTTGTCGAGCCCGAGCAACGACGACAGCGGCGACAGCGAGATCGCCGCGGCGGCCACGACACTCGCGAGCCCGGAGGCGAGGCCCTGCTCGACCTTCGTCACGTCGCGCGGAACGATCACCTGCTGCGGAAGACCGAAGAGCTTGCGGAACCGGGCGACGAGGACGCCGCACCCGGCCCTCTCGAGGATCGCGCTGAGGTTGCGCCGCGCGCGCATGCGCAGCATCTTGATCGCGGCCGCGCTCGCTTCGGGCGGCTGCTCGTTGCGGTCGAGCTCGGACAACAGCACCGAGCGCTGCGCGGGCGTGAGCTCCGAGAGAGCGCGCTGTACACGGCTCAGCTCGAGTCGCGCGAGACCGGAGCGCTCGACGTCGCACAGCGCGGGGATCTCGGGCTCTATCTCGACGACGGTTCGGTGGGAGTCGCGGCGCGCATTGTCGCGCACGATGTTCATCGCGATCGTGAGCGCGAGGCCGATGGGCGAACCTGCGGGGTCGACCTGGGCCCACATGCGGTAGAGGCGCAGGCCGGTCTCCTGGACCACGTCCTCGCGCTGGCTGTCGGGGACCTTCTTGCTGCTGAGGAACCGGTGGATGCGCCGTTCGAGATCCGGCCACACCGCTTCGAAGCTCGACTCCACCTGCGTCGTCATCTTCATCTCCCCCGGATTTCTCCGCCCACACGGCATGGGCCGGCCCGTTGAGAACGCGACCCGATCATGCCATTGCTCTGCTTAATACGCACGAACCGGGCGCTAGTAACAGAAATTGGACGCGAATCCGGCGGGGACGCGAAATAGTCGGCCCCCTGACGAGGGCATGACAGGAACGCCGGAATCGTCCGGCTCGTCCCTTGTAGACGAAGCAACTCCCCTCCGGTAACACGCCAGGCCCCAGGTCGCCCAAAGCCTCGTTATCGCGCGGCCCCCGCGGCGTATTCAGGTTGGGGTAGGGCGACGTACCTGCGTCACAACCCTGTCGGCGGCCGTCGAAAGGAACGGGCGTGAGAGCTGAGCAGAACGACGAGCGCGCAGAGCCGGAAGTCGAGGTCGAAGGGGGCCGCCTGCCGGGGTGGATCCTCGTCGCGCCTTCCGAGCTACCCGATCGCTGGCGAGATCGCGCCATGCCCATGTTCCTCGTACCGCTCCTTCCGGGGGAGGCGCGCGACGTCCTGTCCGGTGAGCCGGCGGCGTCGGAGCTGCACGGCGAGGACCTGGCCCTCGCGAAGCTGATCGCGCGCGGAATCCCGGTCGAGGACTGCGCGCGCGAGCTCCACCTGACGTCTCGCACCGTCTACCGCAGGCTGGCGCGCCTCAGGCGGCTCGTCGGAGTAGGCACGACGAACGAGCTCGTCGCGGAGCTCGCGCGGCGGGGCTTCCGCTAGACCGGGTCGCGCCAGGCCTCGGCCGCCCATTCGATCGTGCGGGCCAGGCCCTCCTCCAGCGGCACGACCGGCTCCCAGCCGAGGGCCGCGCGCGCGTACGTGATGTCGGGCCGGCGCATCTCGGGGTCGTCGACCGGACGCTGCTCGAACACGAGCTCGGACTTGCCGCCGGCCGCCTCGTTCACGATCCGCGCGAGCTCGAGGATCGTCACCTCGCGCTCGTTGCCGAGGTTCATCGGCCCCCGCTCGTCCGACCGCAGGAAGCGGTAGATGCCCTCGACGAGGTCGTCGACGTAGCAGAGGCTCCTCGTCTGCGCCCCGTCCCCGTAGATCGTCAACGGCTTGCCCTTGAGCGCCTGGTCGACGAAGTTCGGTACTGCACGCCCGTCGTTGCGCCGCATGCGCGGCCCGTACGTGTTGAAGATGCGGACGATCTTCACCGCGACGCCGTGCGTGCGGTGGAACGCCATCGTCGCGGCCTCCGTGAAGCGCTTCGCCTCGTCGTACACCGAGCGGGGACCGATCGGGTTGACGTTGCCCCAGTAGGCCTCCTTCTGCGGGTGCTCCCTCGGATCGCCGTAGACCTCCGACGTCGACGCGACCATGAAGCCCGCGCCCTTGGCGCGAGCGAGCCGCAGCGCGTTCAGCGTCCCGAGCGACCCGGCCTCGAGCGTCTCGATCGGGAGGTCGAGGTAGTCGCGCGGCGAGGCGGGCGACGCGAAATGCAGCACCCAGTCGACGTCACCGCCGACGTCGAAAGGCTTCGTCACGTCGCGCTCCTCGAAGCGGAAGCGCTCGCCGGCGAGCAGCGACGCGACGTTGCCGCTCTCGCCGGTCAACAGCGAGTCGAAGCAGACGACGTCCCAGCCCTCGCGCACGAGGCGCTCGCACAGGTGCGAGCCGAGGAAGCCGGCGCCGCCGGTTACGACTGCGGTCGGCATCTCCTCAGACGATGGCCCGGCGGCCCATCGGGTAATACGCGAACCCCGCGTCGGCGACCGTCTGCGGGTCGAAGACGTTGCGGCCGTCGACGAGGATCGGCCGGGCCATGACGCCCCTCAGCTTCGCTAGGTCTACGTCTCTGAACTCCTGCCACTCCGTGCACAGCACGACGCAATCGGCCCCCTCGGCCGCCGCGTACAGGTCCGGGGCGAGACGAAGACCCTCGACCTCCGCGACCGCCTGCTCGCCGACGACGGGGTCGTAGCCCACGACGTCGGCACCGCGATCGAGCAGCCGGCGCGCGAGGCCCAGCGCGGGGGCGAACCGAATGTCGTCGGTCTCGGGCTTGAAGGCGAGCCCCAGCAGCGCGACGCGCTTGTCCTCGAGGTTCCACAGCGCGTCGACGACCTTGTCCAGCGCGGCCTCGAGCGCCTCCTCGTTGATCCGCTCGACCTCCCTCAGCAAGGGGAAGTCGTAGCCGAGCTCGCCGGAGAGGCACTCGAACGCCTGGATGTCCTTGGGGAAGCAGTACCCGCCGTAGCCGAGGCCGGCGTTCAGGAACGCCCTTCCGATGCGTGAGTCCGATCCCATGACGTCGGCGACGTCGACGACGTCCGCGCCCGCCCGCTCGCACATCCGGGCCAGCGCGTTGGCGAAGGAGATCTTCAGCGACAGGAAGGCGTTGCAGGCGTGCTTCGCCAGCTCCGCCGTCGCGATGTTCGTCTCGATCAGCGGACAGCCCTGCTCCGTCCACGGCGCGTAGACCTCGCGCATCCTCTCGAACGCCCACTCGGAATCGGCGCCGACGAGGATCCTCTCGGGGTGCATCGAGTCGTCGATGGCCTTGCCCTCGCGCAGGAACTCGGGGTTCGACGCGATCTCGAGCTCGGGCATCGACGGCGAGCGCACCTGCTTCAGCATCCGGCGCAGGCGCTGCGCGGTACCCGCCGGAACCGTCGACTTCTCGACGACCACGGTCCGCTTCGTCGACTTGCGCGCGACGTCGATCGCCGACTGCTCGACCGCCACGAGGTTCGCCTCGCCCGTCGCACGCGGGGGGGTCCCGACGCAGATGAAGACGACGTCGGCCTCCGCCACCGCCTCCTCGGAGTCGGGCGAGAAGCGCAGCGACCCGGCCTCGATCAGCTCGGCGAGCATCTGCTCGAGCCCCGGCTCGTAGAACGGCGCGCGGCCCTTCTTCAGGGTCTCGATCTTGGTCGCGTCCACGTCGTAGCCCACGACCTCGTGGCCGACCTTCGCCAGCGACGCGCAGGTGACGAGCCCGACGTGGCCGGTCCCGATCACTCCGATCTTCACGTGCGACAGCCTAAGCGGAGCTCGCCACCGCCATGGGCCGTGCCAGAGGGACCTGGAGATGGAACGTCGCGCCGCGTCCGGGCTCGCTCTCGACCCACACGTCGCCGCCCATGACCGACAGCGCCCGGCGCGCGATGAACAAACCGACACCCGCACCCTGCGTCGACCGCGTCAGAACGTGGCCGAGACGCACGAAGCGGTCGAAGAT
>JALZEG010000055.1 GCA_030862185.1 Actinomycetota bacterium | reverse complement strand
AGCTGGCGGGCGCGATAACGCCGGTCCCCGGCGGAGTGGGGCCGATGACGATCGCGATGCTGTTGAGCAATACGGTGAAGCTGGCGGAGCGAGCGGGGGCCTAGACCTAGTCGTCGCCCGAGCCCGGGCCGCTCGAGTCGTCTCCTCCGGAGCCGCTGCTACTCGAGTCGTCACGCCCCGAGCCCGGACCACTGGAGTCGTCGTTACCACCGCCGGAACCCGAACCGCTCGAGTCGTCGTCTCCCGAGCCTGGGCCACTCGAGTCGTCGTCACCGCCGCCCGAGCCGCGGCCGCCGGAGTCCCCGCGGTCCTCGCGCGACTCGGCCTCCTCCTCGCGTTCGTCCAGCGTGTCGTCGGCCTCGTCGTACGCGGCCTTCGCCCGCTCCTCTAAAGTGTCGATCTCGCGGTCGAACGCGTCCGCGCGCTCGCCGTCCAGCTCGTTGACCAGCTCCTCCGCCTCCGCGAGCACGCCCATCGCCTCCTGCGCGAGGTCCTGGGCCCGCGCCGGCTCCGACACCGCCGACGCCGCGGCTGCGGTGACGAGCTCTTCTGCCTCGTCGACGTGCGACCTGACCTCGCGCGCGGTCGAGGGCGCGAGCCCGACGCCGCCGAGGACCTTCCTCACCGGATACAGCGTCTGCCCCGGCAGGGCCGTCCGCGACACGACCGCGAGCGCGACCAGCAGCGCGACGGCCGCCGTCGCCGGGACGAGGGCCGCCGTCCACGGCGACCTCCGCGCGCGGGCACCGGCCCCCGCGACGAACAGCGCCTTCTCGCGGCGCGCGTCGGGAGCTTCGACCTCGAGCGCGCGCTCGAGCCGCCGCGCGAGATCGGCGAGCTCCTCGGCCTGCAGGTCCTTCTCCCGGTCGTTCACGGACGCGTCACCCCCTCCGGGATCATCCCTCGGACGTTCCGGAGGGCGCGCAGCTGCAACTGCCTGACCGCGTTCGCGTTCTTGTCCATCGCCCGGCCCGTCTCGTGGGTGTCGAGGCCGGCGCCGAACCGGAGCAGCAAGACCTCGCGCTGCTCCGGAGGGAGGCGATCGAGCAGGGCGCGCAGCTCTGCTGCGGACTCGATGCTCGTGACCGCGCTCTCGGGAAGGCCCTCATCCGAGGTCTGCGACGGTTCGATCGTTTCCGCGACCGGCATCTCTCTACCGCCGCGGCGTTGCATGTCCACGATCACGTTCCTCGCGATACGGAAGAGCCACCCCTCGAAGCCGGCGCCCCTCCACTTGAACCTCCCGAGCTCGCGTACGACCTTGGCGAACGTCTCGGACGCGGCGTCCTCGGCAGAGGGTCCCGCGCCGAGCCTCGCCGCGGCGTACCTGTGGACGCGCGGGTAGTACTCGTCGAACAGGTGCGCGGCCGCGTCCTCGTCGCCGCGCGACGCCCGTTTGACCACGACCCTGAGCTGAGCCTCTTCCACATCCACCTTCCAAACGCATCGGGGCCGTGCCGCGTTACGGCATAACGCAGGCGGTGGGCCGCCCGTTAGACGGTCGAACAGGACGACGGAAGGAGTATTCCGATGGAACGACCCACCAGAGCAACCGGTCTCCTGCTCGTGGCGATCCTCGGCATCGGCGGAGCCGCGCTGGCGGCCGCGGCGGGCGGAGACCGAGGGCCGGGAGCGGCGGCGCTGCAAAGGGACTCGTCGGACGACGACTCGCCGACGACGCCTCCCACGGCGCCCCCGACCGCAAGCCCGGAGGGCGACCGAGACGACGACGCCGCGACGGACGATCCGGGCGATGACGCGACGGCGGCCCCCACGGCACCTCCGACGGCGGCTCCCGGCGACGACTGGGACGACGACGACAACAGCGGGCCGGGCAACGGAGACGGCGACCGCGACGACGACAGCGGACCCAGCGAGAACAGCGGACCCGGCAACGCCGGCGACGACGACCGCGACGACGAGGACAACAGCGGACCCGGCAACGCCGAAGACGACGACGAGGACGACGAAGACAACAGCGGACCCGGCAACGGTGACGACGAGTAGGTCACTCCGGTAGCGCGTGGTTCGGGTCACGCGGCTTCGGGAATATCTCCGAAGACCGACCCACGAGCGCAGGAGGCGACCGAGATGCCCGCTCGACGTTCAGCGACTTCCGGCAAGAAGACGGCCGGACGGAGCAAGACCGCCCGCAAGGCGACTGCGAGCAGGTCCGTCGCCAAGAAGACGACGCCCGCCAAGTCGACGCGCGGCCGCCGCCCGACCGCGGCCGAGATACGCGCGAAGACGCCGACGCCGAAGAGCCGGCAGCCGGACCGCGAGAGCCTCACCGAACGCCGCAAGAGGAAGTCGGGCGTCGCCGACTCGGCGATCACGACCCCGAAGCCCAAGTCGAACAAGACGATGGCGAAGGGCACGAAGGCAAAGGCCCAGGCACGCGGCAACGCGCCGAAGTCGTCGAGCGGTCAGACCACGGCGCAGCGCAAGCGCACGGGCGCACCGTCGAAGACGACCGCGCGCAAGCAGAACACCGGGGGAGTCAAGGCGAAGGCACAGCCGCGTCCGAAGAAGAACGCGTCGAGCCGCAGGAGCCGCAGCTAGGCCGTTACCGCTCTGACAGCGGGATCCATGGGCGCGGCTCCGGCCCCACGTACTCGTGGTCCGGCCGGATCAGACGGTTGTCCGCGTACTGCTCGCGGGCGTGCGCCGTCCATCCCGACACGCGGCTGCACGCGAACACGGGCGTGAACAGGTCGGTCGGGATCTGCAGATAGCCGTAGACCGAGGCCGCGTAGAAGTCGACGTTCGGGTAGATCCCCTTCTCGTCCATGACCGCTTTCTCGATCTGCTGGCTGATCTCGTAGTTGTTGCCGTCGCCGGTCTTGTCGGCGAGCTCCTTGGCCATCCGCCGCAGGTGCGTGGCCCTCGGGTCCTCGGTCTTGTAGACGCGGTGCCCGAAACCCATGACTTTTTCCTTGTTCCGGAGCTTCGTGATGGTGTAGTCGCGGGCCTTCGACGGCTCCTTGATCTCCTTGATCATCCGCATGACCTGCTCGTTGGCGCCACCGTGCAGCGGGCCCTTGAGGGCGGCGATCGCGGCGGTCATCGCGGAGTGGATGTCGGAGAGCGTGGCGGCGCACACCCTCGCTGCGAACGTCGACGCGTTCATCGTGTGGTCCGCGTGGAGCGTGAGGCACACGTCGAAGATCCGTGCCTCCTCCTCGTCGGCCTTGTCGCCTTTCAGCATGTAGAGGAAGTTCGCCGCGTGGGACAGCGACTGGTCCGGCTGCACGAGGTCGAGGTCCTTGCGCATCCGGTCGTAGTAGGCGACGAGCGTCGGGAACACCGCGATGAGCCGGATCGCCTTGCGGTAGTTCGCCTCCTCGGAGGTGTCCCAGCCGTCCGGGTCCTTGGC
>JALZEG010000369.1 GCA_030862185.1 Actinomycetota bacterium | reverse complement strand
GACCTGCACGACAAGGTCCTGTTCGCCGACGCGAAGATGAACAAGGCCGACTGGCTCACCGGCATGGCCGCGATCGGAGGGGTGGTCGGGATCGCGTACGGCCTGTGGTGGGCGGACGCCGTCGCCGCGGCGATCATCTCGGGCGACATCCTGCACGACGGGATCTCGAACGTCCGCAGGTCGGTTGCCGACCTGATGGACAGTGCGCCGGCGACCGTCGAGGGGTCGGGCCGCGACCCGCTTCCCGCGCGCGTGGAGACGGAGATGCGACGGCTCCCGTGGGTCGCGCAGGCAAAGGCGCGCCTGCGCGAGGAGGGCCACGTCTTCTTCGGCGAGGTCTTCGTGGTGCCGCGCGACGGGCGCGTGGCCGCGTCGACGCTCGACGAGGCAGAGGAGATGCTGGTCCGGTTGGACTGGCGTCTGCACGACGTCGTGATAGCTCCGGTGGCCGACCTGTCGGAGCACGAGGGAGAGGGGCCCGAGGTCTCTGGTCGAGCATGAGGGGCCACGTGGCGCCCCCCCGCAGGATCGAGGACTACGGCCTGATCGGCGACACCCATACCGGGTGCCTCGTCTCCCGCGAAGGGTCGATCGACTGGTACTGCACGCCGCGCTTCGACTCCGCGGCGTGCTTCGCGCGCCTACTGGGTGACGACTCGAACGGATTCTGGTCGATGCGGCCGCGCGGCGACTTCCGCTGCTCCCGCCGGTACGTCCCCGGCACGCTCGTCCTCGAGACGACCTTCGAGACGGCCACCGGGACCGCGCAGGTCGTCGACTTCATGCCGATCCGGGGAGCCGAGCCGGACCTGGTCCGGATCGTCCGCGGGATCGAGGGACGCGTCGAGCTCGACACGCGAATCTCGCCGCGGTTCGACTACGGCCACAGCATCCCGTGGGCGCGGACCACGAAGGCGGGCGTCGAATGGATCGCCGGGCCCGACGCGCTCCTGGTCGCCGGGGACGTATCGCTTCAGATCGAGGACGCCGACGCGGTCGGCGAGCTCACGGCGGCGGCGGGCGACGTCCGCTCGTTCGTGCTCGGCTGGTTCCCGTCACACGACGTCGCGCCCACGCCGGTCGACCCCGTCGCGAGCCTGGAGTCGACGCGCGACTGGTGGCTCGGCTGGACCGGACGCGGCGACGCGACGTTCGAGGACGACGTCGTCCAGAGGTCTCTGATCACGCTCAAGGCGCTCACGTACGCGCCGACCGGAGGCATCGTCGCGGCGGCGACGACGTCGCTGCCCGAGGAGGTCGGCGGCGTTAGGAACTGGGACTACAGGTTCTGTTGGGTGCGCGACGCGACGTTCACGCTGTACGCGCTCATGCTCGCGGGGTACACGGAGGAGGCCGTCCGATGGAGGGATTGGCTGCTGCGCGCCGCCGCCGGCGCGCCCGAGCAGATGCAGATCATGTACGGCGCCGCGGGCGAGAGGCGCCTTCCGGAGATGGAGCTCCCGTGGCTGCGCGGCTTCGAGGGGTCCGCCCCCGTGCGCGTGGGCAACGCCGCGTCGGCGCAGTTCCAGCTAGACGTTTACGGAGAGCTCATGGACGCGCTGCACCAGACGCGCCGCGCGGGCATTCCCCCGACCGAGGACGCGTGGCGCCTCCAGCAGGACCTCGTGACGTTCCTGGAGGGGGCGTGGCGGAAGCCGGACGAGGGCATCTGGGAGGTGCGGGGGCCGCGCCGGCACTTCACGCACTCGAAGGTGATGGCGTGGGTCGCGTTCGACCGCGCCGTCAAGGCGGTGGACGGTCTCGGGCTCGACGGTCCGCGCGACCGGTGGGCTGGGATCCGCGACGAGGTCCACCGGGAGGTCTGCGCCAAGGGCTACAACGCCGCGGCGGGCGCCTTCACGCAGTTCTACGGCAGCGACCTCCTGGACGCGTCGCTGCTGATGATCCCGCTCGTGGGGTTCCTGCCCCCCTCCGATCCGCGCGTGCTGTCGACCGCGTGCGCGGTCCGGGAGCACCTCTCCGTCGACGGCTTCGTCCGCCGCTACTCGCGCGGGGCCACGGAGGACGTCGACGGGATCGCGGGCGACGAGGCGACGTTCGTCCCGTGCACGCTCTGGCTCGCGGACAACCTGGCGATGATGGGCGAGCCCGCGGAGGCACAGAGGCTCTACGAGCGGGTGACCGGGATCGCCAACGACCTGGGCCTGCTGTCGGAGGAGTACGACCCGGTGGCGGGGCGGCTGCTGGGAAACTTCCCCCAGGCGTTCTCGCACGTCGGCGTCGTCAACACGGCGCGGAACCTCGCGCTGGCCGACGGCCCCGCGAGACGACGGCGCGAATGAGGTCCCGGTGCGCGCCTTGACGGTCCGTCCGGGCGACCCCGGCTCGCTGACGGTCGCCGACCTGCCCGAGCCGCGGCGCGCCCCGGACGAGGTCCTCGTACGGGGGCTGTCGCTCGGCATCTGCGGGACGGATCACGGGATCGTCGCGGGGACGCACGGCGCCGCGCCGCCGGGGAGCGACTTCCTCGTCCTGGGACACGAGTCCCTGGGGGAGGTCGTCGAGGTGCCTGACGGATCGGCGCTTCGTCCCGGAGACCTCGTCGCCGGGATCGTCCGTCGTCCCGACCCGGTCCCGTGCGACTGCTGCGCGCGCGGCCGGTGGGACATGTGCCGCAACGGGCTGTTCACCGAGCGAGGGATCAAGGAGCGGCACGGCTTCGCGGCCGAGCTGTGGACCGAAGAGGAGAGGTACCTGGTCAAGGTCGACGACCGGCTGCGTGACGCCGGCGTCCTCGTGGAGCCCGCCAGCGTCGTCGCCAAGGCGTGGGCGACGATCGACGGCCTCGTGCGCGACAGGTGCGGGGACGAAGTGGTGGCCGCCGTCACGGGGGCGGGACCCGTCGGATTGCTCGCCGCGCTGCTGGCGCGCCGGCGCGGGTTCGACGTCCACGTCGTCGACGTCGTCGAAGGGGGGCCGAAGCCGGACCTCGTCCGCGGGCTCGGCGCGACCTATCACTCGCAGCCGCTCTCGCGCAGCAGCGCTCTTCGGCCGGACGTCGTGCTCGAGTGCACCGGCGTCGCCGACGTGTTCGTCGACGCGCTCGGAGCGACACGCCGCAACGGGATCGTCTGTCTGCTCGGGGTGTCGGCGCCGAAGACCGTCTCGTTCGACGCCGGCCGCGTCAACGCGGAGCTGGTCCTCGAGAACGACGTCGTGTTCGGTTCCGTCAACGCGGCCCGAGACCATTACGCGGCGGCGGCCGAGGCACTGGGGAAAGCCGACCCGGCGTGGCTTGCCTCGACGATCACGCGGCGCGTCCCTCTGTCGGATGCTCCTGCGGCATTCGAGCCGCACGGCGACGTCAAGGTCGCGCTCGACCTCACGCGCTAGACGCCGCGCGGCGTCACCGGCGCGTAACGGTTCGACCTCGCCGCTCCGAAGTAACTCCGCCGTGACCGCGTCGTGACGGTCTCGTTGCAAACGGCTCGTTTCTCAGGGACGAGGGGCGAAAACCGTCTCCGTCTCTTTTCGAGGAGGTGCCGGAATGCACGGATCGACCATGCAAGGCGCTCGATGGCTCTCGGGGATCGTGGGTCTCACCCTCGTCCTCGCCGGGGTAACGCCGGCCGCGGCCAACCACGGGAACCAGCGGCTGGAGGTCACACCCGAGGTGACGTCGCGGCCGACTGGTTCCAATCACACGCTGACGGCGACGCTGTACCAGGGCAACACGAACACGACCGGCGGCGCGAGCCAGGCGACGGGCCCGATCGTCGTCGACTTCACCGTCGAGTCGGGCCCCAACGCGGGCGAGGTCTACAGCTGCACGATCATCACCGGGTCGAGCCGTTGCTCGATCACGTACGCGGGCGACGAGGGCGTCGGCCGCGACCAGGTCCGCGCCGCCGTGCGCGGTCATTCCGACGCTGCGGAGGGACGCTACGCCGGGCCTTCCGACTGTCCCGCGCCTCCGGACCCGAACGAGCCCGGCCAGACGTCGCCGAACAACGAGGCCAACTGTCCAGAGGGACCGCCGCAACCGGGCGACACCCCCGAGGGCCAGGCCGACGGCGTCGACGTGGTCACCGTGCGCTGGACCCAGTCGCTGTCGGGTGACTTCTGCCTCGACGCGGAGCCGAACGGCGCCACCAACCCGTCGGGCACCGCGCACCAGGTCCGCGTGCAGGCGACGAGCGGCATGCGCGTCGGCGACACCGGCGGGCAGTTCGACTGCAGCGGCAACCCGCGCGCCGGCGTCTTGATCGACCTCGAGCTGAGCGACGACGACCCGAACGCGTTCTTCGAGTCCGTCGACGGGCAGCCCACGGGTGGATCGGGCGGCGGGCCGAACTCGGTGACGTGCACGACCGACGTCACCGGCGTCTGCAGGGCGACGATCAGAACCGTCTCCGCGACCGCGGAGGGAACGAACGGCGTCACCGCCGCGCTCCAGGGCGATGCCCCGGAAGACACGGTGCCGACCGACAACCAGGAGACGGTTACGAAGACGTGGGAGCGCAGCGGGCAGATCCAGTCCATCGACGCGTCGCCGAACGTCGACACGAACGAGGTCGGCGCCTCGCACCGCGTCGCGGCTACTGCGTGGGACCGCTTCGGGAACCCCGTGCCGAACGCCCTGATCAGCTTCCAGGTCACCGCCGGCCCCCATTCGGACAACGACCTCGACTCCAACGCCAACACGCCGACCGGCTACTTCGGGCAGTGCGTCACGAACGACTCCGGCGTCTGCTCGCAGACGTACACGGGCGTAGAGCGCGGGGACGACACGATCGTCGCGTTCCAGGACGACGACGACGACTTCCGCTACGACGCCCCGATCGCGGGGAGCGGCGGCGACCAGCCCTCCGACCAGGTGTCGAAGACGTGGGTCGCTGCGGGGCAAGCTACGGAGCGGGTGCGGATCGACATGGAGACCGACTCCAACAACAACA
>JALZEG010000301.1 GCA_030862185.1 Actinomycetota bacterium | reverse complement strand
GAGTCGAACTCCTCGCCGTCCTCCAGCGTCCCCGTGTAGTGCACGGTCACGACGTCCCCGCGCGCGACCTCGTCCCCCTCGCCACACTCGACCTCTTCGTACTCGAGCCCGGACTCCGTCTCGACGACCTCGCCCACCTCGCAGTCACCGGGGCCGCCGCCCCCGCCTCCGTCACCTGCGGAGGGTTCGTCGTCGCCGCACGCCGCGGCGGCCGTCAACAGCACGAGCACGAGGAACCACCGGATAGCTCTCATGGGACGAGACCCTAAGACTCCCGCCGCAGGGTCGCGGGCACGCCGGTCGCCGCGGGCGTGACCGCGCCGACCGCGTCGAAGAAGGCCGTGTAGTCACCGGTGGCGATCCCGGAGGACTGCCGGTACGGACCGCAGCGCTCGTCCTCGCCGTCGCTCGCCGGCGGCGCGACGTAGCTGAGGTCGCCGGCGAGCCACGGCGCGGCGGCGTCCCCGTCGATCCTCGCCGTGGCGAGGTCGTCGGACGCCTCGAAGGATTCCGGCACCGCCAGCGTCACAGTGATCGTGTGCACCGCGTCGGCGTCGCCCGACTTGCGCGCGACGACCACGGCCTGGTCCACCCTCCCCTCGGTCGTCTTGAACGCGCCCACGGCGACGCCCCCTTCGGCATCTACGGCGTTGAACGACAGGTCCTGCGGACAGGAGCGTGGCCGGGGGTCCGCCCCACGCGGGCACCTGAGGTCGCGCTCGCGGTACAGGATGACCTTCGCCCCGCGGAGCGAGATCCGCCGGAAGTGGTCGTCGCGGAAGTGGACGCGGAAGCGGCCGCCGAGTCGCGCCACCCGGAACGAGACGCTTCCCGTGCAGTCCTGGGGCCGCACGCGGCCGAAGCGCCCCGGGCGGACGAGCCTCATCGATATCGAGCCGTTGCTCCCCATCGACCTCCGCGTGACGAGCGAGGCCGGTCTCAAGTCGCGATCCATCCTGAGGGCGCCCTTGGGCAGGACCCAGTTGAAGAGGCTGGTCTGGGTCTGGGTGTCCTCCGCGACGGTGCGGCCGAACCCGATCGTCAGATGCGTGCGGGCCGAAGGCGAGGCCTTGTACGCGACGACGCTCGACGCGTAGCCCTTCTGGGGCGGCGTCAGCAAATGGGCGAACATCACGTTCGAGCCGCGCCGGCGCTGCTGCGCGACGAGGGGCTCGATCGCGTCCGGCACCGCCGGGATCGTGACCGTGGGGGACATCGGGGTCGGGCCGGGGGGGCGCGACGCTGCGGGAGGAGCCGCCGCGGCCAGCACCGCGACTCCCAGGAAAGAGATTGTTCGCGACCTCATCCGCCCTCCGTCCTTCGAACTTCCCAAAGTATGACGCGCCTGGACGAATGCGACTCGACAGCCCCTCCGGAAACGGTCACAATGCCCGAACGGATCGAGAGACACGGAGCGGACATGGCTATGAGGGCTATTTGCGTCGGGTGCGAGCGCACCGTCTTCCTCGAAGAGAACGAGATCGGTTCCTGCCCCGTGTGCTCCTCCCCCGTCATCCCGGCCCTGGTCGACGTCTCGCCCGCCCCCGTCGAGGGCTACTACCTGGGCTGAGCCTCAGCCGTCCTGCTGCTGGCGATACAGCGGCAGACCGAACCAGAAGAACGCGAACGCTCCCGCAGCCAGGCCCGTCGTCACCGCCGCGGCGTCCGAGTACAGGAAGCTCGTGATGAAGTAGACGACGCAGCACATCGCGAGGGCGAGGAAGACCATCCCCGCGATGACGATCCGGTTCGAGGTCGACAGCATCCGCTCCTTGTCGTGCTGCCGCCACCGGATGCGATGGTAGGTCGACGGCGCGATCAGCAGCAGGGTCGCCACGGTCGTGCACAGGAACGCGGCGAAGTAGACGCCCTTCTGCGTCGACGACACCTGGGCGAAGCCCTGGCTGAACGGGACGACGAGCAGGAACGCGAACATCACCTGCACGCCGGGCAGGGCGACGCGCAGCTCGTTGAGGAGCTCGATGAGCTCGCGGTCCTGCTTGCTCTCGCTCACGCCCCCCTCATCTACCGCGTGGGGGCGCGGCAGAAACCATGGAGCCGAATCGCGTCTAGGCGGCGCAGGGCCTGTCGATCGCGTCGCAGACGATGACGATCACCCGGCACACGACCTGGAAGTCCGGGTGGCAGCGGGCCTGAGCAGGGGCCGCCGCAGTGACGATCGCCGACGACGCGAGTGCCGCGACGATAAGGAGCCGGATCCGTTTCAAGGCATCGATTCCTTTCGTGAGGGTCGGTGAAGCCTTCTACGGGCAGTGGATCAGCTCCTCCCCGGTGATCTTCCGGTAGAGGACGGCGATCGTGCCGTTGCTGCAACCGGCGTGTGCCGGACCCGCGGCTGCGGCGAGACCCGTCAGCGCCAGCACCAGGGAAACGACGAGCCTCTTCGCGTGCATCTGGCCCTCCTTGGTCGTCGATTTGGCTCGGCATCCTATATGTCCGTTTTTCCCGGCCGTCTGCCGGGTCGATCACGAGGAGTAGTTTTTCGCTCGACTGAGGCTGCGAGTGAAAGGGGATGGGCATGATCGGACGTCTGCTGGTCGTCGCCGCGCTGGCCGGAGCGGCCGTTGGAGTGGGGGCCGCGCCGGCGAGCGCGTCCTGCTACCCGGAGAAGCCGCAGACGTGTCACACGTGCCGGGTGACGGGCGTGCACGTCGGCGAGGACGGAGTGTGGCTCGAGAGCGAGTGTCCCTAGCCGCGTCGTCGTCTAACCGGGCGGCGGAAGGGGGCAGTGCACGGTGAAGAGCCCCGGGTCCCCGGTCGGATGGAAGACGATGAACGGCGGCGTCGTCTGGATCGTGAACCGCGGCGGGTACACGTCGACGTAGCAGGAGCTCGTGCCGTACCTCCCGTCGAGGTCCCCGCCCGAGGCGGCCTGCGCCGTTGCGGGCGCGGCTACCAGTGCCAGCGTGAGCGCGGCAAGGGCCTTCTTCATCGGTATCCCCCTTAGGTCTTTCGTCCCTATCTATCCCTATCTATAAGGACGAACGACAGGGGGCCACCGCCCACACTCTCGGGGCCTAGCTGCTCCGGCCGCGTAGCAACAGAGCGAGCGCGATCAGCCCGATCGTCGCTCCGCCTATCGCGATCAACGGCAGCACGCTGCCGCCGTCTTCCTCGTCTTCGTCACCTCCCGCCCTGTCGGGAGGCGCGGACTCTCGCGCCGTGCAGTCCGGTTCGCCGCGCACCGTGAACGTCCAGCGGTCACGCGTGTTGTGCGCGTCGACCGCCGAGATGACGTTGGTGTTCACCGTCCACCGCCCCGGCTGCCCGCCGGCGAGCGTCGCGGTCAGCTCGAAGTTCTGCACCTCGACGTCGGTCACGACGTCGCGGCCGCACCCGTCGACGACCTCCACCGCCGCGTCGCCGGTCGGGGGCTCGGTGAACGTCACGCGCAACGCCTCCGGCGCGGTGGGGACGCGCTCCCCCTCCTCCGGCGTCGAGGCCGAACGCTCCGCGTGCGCGTGCGCGGGGGCCGCGGCCAGCACGAGAATCGTGCCGGCCGCGGCGATCACCCTTGCAGTCATCAAGCGGGCCCCGCCCGGGGGCCGCGGCGGGACGCGAGCACCAGCGCGATCAATGCGACGACGAGCGCGAGACCGCCGAGGATGGTCCCGATGCCCGTCCCCTCGTCGTCGTCCTCGCCGTCGTCGTCCGCCGGCGCACCGGCGGCCTCGGCACGCAGCTCGGCCAGGGCGGCGAGCTGCCCCTGCCCGTCCTCGAGCCCGAGGTCGTACGTCGTCAGCGTCGCGGCAGGCGTCTCGGACTCGGGCTCTCCGGTCCACCGGACGACCTCGCCGCCGGAATAGGTCTGGATCGCCTCGAACACGAGCGTCTCCTCACCGTCGGGCATGCGCGCGGAGAACCCGAACTCGAGGAACTCTCCGGGACCGATCCGGCCCCCGGACCACTTGACCCTCCCGACGGTCTCGGTGATCTCTGTGTCGAAGACCACGATCGGCTCGTCGAGCTCGACCGTCTTCTCCTTGCGCTTCCACCCGTCCTTGGGCTCGAAGCTCACGAATGCGAGCGGGGGCAGCTTCACGACGACCTTCGTCGTGTCGGCATCGGGCCTCTCGTTCGGCACGCGCACGACGAACCGCGAGAACGTCCCGACTATGGCTTCGCTGGGCTGGACGGTGACGTGGGCCGCGGCCGGCGCCGCCGTCGCGACGGCGATCGCGCCTGCGAACACGCCCAATAGGGCTCTTCTCATGTGTCGTCTCCTGTCTCGGGACCGCGACCGTGGCCGCGGTCGGATCAGCTCGGGGAACCGAGCGGAGACGGGGGGCCGCGCAGGTTCCACGCGGCTCGTGCGACGGAGGCACGCGGGCGGGGGCCCGGCGCGGCCGGGAAGACGATCGGCTCGGATTCGGTCGCCGGCGCGGCGACGCGCCTGAGCCACGCCTCCGCGGTGGCGCGGACGAGCAGAACGACTGCCGTCGCGACGAGGGCGACCGCGACCTGCGCGACGAGGCCGACGAGGAAGGCCGGCTCGTGGACGAGCTCCGCGACCCCGGCGAGGCCGTGGCCGCGCTCCCATGTCTCGAGCGCGACGAACCCACACGTCTGGACGGCCCAGAGGAGCGTCGCGACGCCCGCCCGCACAGTGCGCCGTCCGCTGCGGCCGCAACGCCGCCGCACGGTCTGCATGAACAGTCCGATGATCCCGGCGAACCCGGCGGCGAGCGCGATCGTGCCGAAGACGCCGTGCTCGGAGTGCCCGGTCAGGGCGAGCAGCTCCGCCCGTTCGTGAGCGTCGGGCGCCACCACGAAATAGGACGCGACGTGCCCCGCGAGGAGCCCCGCGAGGGCGAGGAGCACGAGCCAGGCCGAAGCCGGCAGAGATCGCCGCGTCATCCCGGCGATGCTATCCGAGCCCGCCGCGACGCTCTCGTGGCCGGTCGCGGCCACCGGGCCCCTCGATACGGATCGGCTAGATCGGCGGGAGGAGCTTTCCGCGGTTCAGGATCCCGTTCGGGTCCAGCGCCCGCTTCACGGCGTGCATGGCGGCGATCTCCCCCGATGTCCGCGTGAGGTGGAGCCAGCGCGTCTTCGCGCGGCCCACGCCGTGCTCGGCGCTGATGCTTCCGCCGAGCTCGGCGACGCTCCGCAGCACCGCCTCGTCCACCGCGTCGTCGCCGGGAGCCGGCCCCAGGACGTTGACGTGCACGTTGCCGTTTGCAAGATGCCCGTAGCACACGACGCGCGCTCCGGGTGTGTTCGCCGCCGACCACGACACGACCCGCGCCACGAGCTCGGGAACGCGCTCGGGCGCTACGGCCACGTCGAGCTTGTGCGGGACGCCCTGCGCGTTGACCGCCTCGTTGTGCAGCTCCCGGTAGCTCCACAGCCTGTCTCCCCGGGCCGCGGTCTCGGCGACCGCGACGGCGCGGACCTCGCCGCACCGCCCCAGCGCGGCCCCCAGCTCCTCGGCCGGATCCGAGTCGCCGGCGCACGAGACGACGAGGAACGCGGCGTGCCGTTCGGGGAACGGCGGGGGCAGCCCGGTGTGGGCGCGGACGAGGTCCAGCCCCCCGGCGAGGAAGAAGTCGACGGCTTCGAGCGACGCGACGGTCCCGCGGAGCTCCGCCGTCACCGCCGCCGCGTCCTCGAGCGAGCCGAACGCGACAAGGGCCACCGTGCGGTGCGACGGGCTCGGGACGAGCTTCAGCCGCGCGGCCGTGACGATCCCCAGCGTGCCCTCGCTGCCGCACGCGAGGCGCGTCACGTCGAAGCCGCTGCTGTCCTTCCGTGGACGATGCAGATGGTCGACGATCGCTCCGCCGGCGAAGACGACCTGCAACCCGCCGACGAGGTCGCGCATCGTGCCGTGACGTACGACGAGCGCTCCGCCCGCGTCGGTGGCGACCATGCCCCCGATGGTGGCGCTGCCCCGGGCTGCGAAGTCGATGGGGAGCTCGAGACGCTCGCGCTCGACGCGCTCGCGGACGGCTCCCAGCGTCGCGCCGGCTTCGACGACGACCGTGCGAGACGTGCGATCGACCTCGCCGATGCGATCGAGGCGCTCGAGGCTGACGACGATCTCGTCCGCCGACGCGATCGCGCCGCCGACGAGCCCCGTGTTGCCCCCCTGCGGGACGACCCCGATGCCGGCGCCGTCGCAGGCGCGCAGCACGGTCGCAACCTCCTCGGCGGTGCGCGGCCGCACGACCGCTGCAGGCGTCCCGGAGAACCGGCCGGTGACGTCTCGGGAGTAGCGGCCGAGGAGATCCGGGTCGATCACGACCGTCCCATCGGGCAGAGCATCCACGAGGACCGAGAGGTCCATGGCGCGACCCTAGCCTCGCGCGCCGGGCGTCACTCAGACGTCAGTCGCGGCGGATGCGGGCGATGCGGTCCGCCACGCCGACCAGCAGGACGGCCGAGCCGACCGCGACTGCGAAGCCCAGCGCGTTCAGCTCGAAGACGTCGCCCGTTCCGACCGCGTTCGCGACGACTCCGCCGATCACGGAGCCGATCAGCCCCAGTAGGACCGTGATCCCGAACGTCAGGTGCTGCCGGCCCGGCTTGACGAGCCGCGCCAGCACGCCTATCACGACACCTGCCACGACGAAACCGATCACCTGATCCCTCCTCGGAGCCCTGCACCGGCGCCGAGGATGACAGGCCTTCGTGTCATCGCGGTATCAGACCCGTAACGAGGCGCTATCAGAGGGCGCCCCCGCGTCGCCGGACGACTGCACGGGGATCCGGAACGTGAACGCCGCGCCCGCGCCCTCGGCGCTGGAGACGTCGATCGAGCCCCCGAGGAGACGAGCGTGCTCGGCCGCGATCGCGAGCCCGAGGCCGCTGCCGCGCGGCCGGGAAGGATCGGCCTTGTAGAACCGCTCGAAGACGTGCGGCAGGTCCGCCGCCGCGATCCCCGGGCCCTCGTCGCGCACCTCGACCACCGCCCACTCACCGGCGACGTCGAGCGATACCCGCGGGTTCGCGCGCCCGTGCTCGACAGCGTTGCCGACGAGGTTCACCACGATGCGCTCGACCCGCCCCTTGTCGGTCGAGACCACGACGCGGCGCGGCTCGAACTCGACCACGCCGCTCCAGTGGTGCGTCGTCAGGACGTTCTCGATCAGGCGTCCGAGATCGACGTCGCTCGTGCGCAGGACCTCGCGCCCGGAGTGGAGCCGCGAGACCTCGAGCAGGTCGTCCACCAGCGCGCGGAGCCGCCGCGCCTCCTCGATCATCCGCTCCGCCATCCAGCGCGCGTCGGGATCCAGCGCGTCCAGCCGCTCCTCCAGCATCGACGCGGAGCTCACCAGCGCCGTCACCGGCGTCCGCAGCTCGTGGGACACGTCCGAGGTGAACTGCCTCTCGCGGTCCCGCGTCAGGACGAGCTCGGAGATCTTCGCCTCCAGCGCGTCGGCCATCTCGTTGAACGAGACCGCCCAGGCACCGAACTCGTCCTCGGTGTCGACGGGCAGCCTCGTGGCGAGCAAGCCCTCCGCGAGGGAGCGTGCCGCCTTGCTCGCACGGGAGACCGGGCGCAGGGTCCGCCGGGCCAGCGCGCTGCCCACGAGGGCCGCGCCGATCGCGACGAGGAGCCAGAGCCGCCAGGTGATGCGGGCGAGGTCGCGCAGTCCCTGCACCATCGCGCGCTTGGAGTAGAAGAAGTACATTCCGCCATCCCCGTCGCCGAACGGCGTCGCGACGACCAGGTGCTCCTCACCCGAGACGACCGCATCCCCGTGCGGGGGCGTGTCGCCCTCGTCCAGCGTCGCGGGAGGGACGAGGTCGTCCGGTACGGCCTCCCGTCCGATCGCGGGATCGGATGCGTAGACGCCCGTGTCCTCGACGATCACGATGGCATCGGCGGCGCGGCGCTCCAGCCGGGCGAGGATCGAGTCCACGTCCTCGTCGGTGATCGCCTCCCTCGCCTCGACGCTCAGGAAGTTGGCGGTCGCGTCGCGAAACGAGCGCTCGACGAAGTCGTCCGACCGGACGTCGCGCACGAGGAGGTACGCGCCGAGCCCGACGGTCCCCGCAGCCACGCCCGCGACGAGCACGAACGCGATCGTCAGCCGGCGCCGGAACTGCCCCGCCGCGATCGCACGTCTCATTCGTCGCGGTCTATGCGGTAGCCCACCCCTCTGACCGTCTCGATCAGGCGGTGCCCGTCCCCGTCGCGATCGACCTTCTCGCGCAGCCGCTTGATCGCCATGTCGACGACGCGCGAGTCGCCCAGGTAGTCGTAGTCCCACACGAGCTCGAGGAGCATCTCCCGCGTCATCACCTGCCCCGCGTGCCGTGTGAGCGCGACGAGCAGCTTGAACTCCGTCGCGGTGAGGTCGATCGGGGACCCGGCACGGCTGGCCTTGTGAGCGGCCACGTCTACCTCGAGGTCGCCGGCGGTCACGATCTCCGGCTCGGGGCCGCCGCCGACGCGACGCAGCAGAGCCCTCACGCGGGCGACCAGCTCGGGCATCTCGAACGGCTTCGTCACGTAGTCGTCCGCGCCCGCCTCGAGCCCGAGCACGACGTCGGCGGTCTCGGCCTTCGCCGTCAGCATGAGGATCGGCACCGGGCTCAGGGCCCTGATACGGCGGCACACCTCGAGGCCGCTCAACGACGGAAGCATCACGTCGAGCACGACCAAGTCGAAGGGCTCCTGCCGGAACCGGACGAGCGACTGCCTGCCGTCCTGCTCCTTGGTGACGCGGAAGCCGGCCTGGCCGAGGCCGCGAGCGGTGATCTCGCTGATCGCCGGGTCGTCTTCGACGAGCAGCACGCACTCATCCACTCCGGCCAGCATACCCACGGGCTTCTTCTAGCCCGGCTCCCGCGCGTCGAGCTCCGCCGTCCACGCGAGCGCCTCCGCCCGCCGCGCGAGCTCTGCCGCGTCCACCACGCCGGCGACGACGCCGTCGTCGAGGACGAAGAGCATCCGAACGTGCGCCTGGGCCATCCGCCGCTGCACCTCCAGCGGGTCGGAGCGCATGTCTACGTAGACCGGCGTCCCGCGCGGGAGCTCTGCCGGAGCCGGCACCGCGGCAAGGTCGACGCCGTGCTCGACCAGGAACCGGCCGAGCCGTTCGACGTCGGGGATCTCGCCCGTGGCGGGAGACAACAAGTCCGTCATCTTCACCACACCAGTCTGGGCTCCGGGAGCCTCTACGGCTGTGGCCCCGCGTAACGATAGGGTCACGAACCCGAGCCCGTGCGGCCTACCTCTCACACTTCCGCAGGTCGTCGCGTCCCTTGCCGCCCCGGCCGGTGTCTCGCCCGGGCCCACACGCCAACGTGTCGTCGCCGGCGTTCCCGTACAGCGTGTCGTTCCCTCTGTACCCCGTGAGGATGTCGTCGTCGCCGCCGCCGCGGATCATGTCGGCGTGCCTGCCGCCGTGCAGGTTGTCGAGGTCGGCGCCGCCGCGCAGGATGTCCGCGCCGTTCCACCCGTAGACGGTGTCGTTGCCCTGCCGGCCGGTCATGATGTCGTTGCCGCGGCCCCCTCGGAGCGTGTCCCATCCGCGGTTGCCGCGCAGCGTGTCGGCGCCGCGCCCTCCGCGGATGACGTCGTGCCCGATACCGCCGATGCCTACGTCGTTGCCGGAGCCGAGACGGATGTCGTCGTCGCCGCCGCGCCCGTCGACGTAGTCGTCGCCGCCGAACGTGTAGATCGTCTCGTGCTCGTTCGTCCCGACGATCCTGTCGTCTCCGGACGTCCCACAGATGACGTTCGGCTCGTTGCAGTCGGGCTGGTCCGTCTGGCTCGCCGCGGGGCTGCCCCATGCGAGCAGCAACGCGGTGCACGCCATGGCGGCACCGCTCGTCCCGATCCTCTTCGATCGATCCATACGAAACACCTCCTGGTCGGAGACGGGCGACGTTCGTCGCCCGTCTCTAGGCCTGTCCCCGGTGCGTGCAACGGCCGCGTCACCGCCGTGTCACCGATCGGTCACGGGTGCGCTGCCGGTGCGGGGGCCGGGCTCCCCGGCCCCCGCCCGGCTCTAGCGCTCGCAGCTCCGCGCCCTGTCGCGGCCGGGCCCGCCCCGGCAGGAGTCCGTTCCCGGACCTCCGTGCATCGTGTCGTTGCCGCGGTTCCCGTAGAGCGCGTCGTCGCCCTTGTTGCCGCTCAACGTGTCGTGTCCGCGGCCGCCGTGGAGCTGGTCCCGCCACCCCTGGCCGTTCAGGGTGTCGAAGCCCTTGTTGCCGCGCAGGACGTCGCGCCCGTTCCCGCCGTAGAGCGTGTCGTTGTCGAAGCCGCCGCCGAGCGTGTCGTGCCCTCCGCCGCCCCGCAGCACGTCGACGCCGGAGTTCCCCCTCATCGTGTCGTCGCCGGGACCTCCCCGGATGATGTCGTCGCCGGGCCCGCCGACGCCGATGTCGTTCCCGTCGCCCAAGCGGATGATGTCGTCTCCGCCGCGTCCGTCGACGGTGTCGTCGCCGCCGAAGGCGATGATGATGTCGTCGTCCTCGGTGCCGACGAGCGTGTTGTCGCCGTCGTCTCCGCAGATGACGCCCTCGCGCTGGCACGCCTCGGGTTGCTCACCCGGGTCCTCGCCGCCGTCCTGCTCCTCCTCCCACGTGACGGTGACGGAGTCGGTGCAGTTCCCCGCGGGATCGCCCTGCTCGGGACGGTCTGCCGCGTCGTCGCACTGAGTCCTTCCGGCATCCAGATTGGCAGTGATCGTCTCGGTCCCCGACTCGTTCGTCGCGGCCGTCGTCCGCGCCGTGGCCGTGCCGCCCGAGCCGGTGGTGCGCGTCGTCTGCGACCCGCCCTCGACGAACCGGCCGGGGCCATCCTCGGTGAACGTCACGGTGACGCCTGCGACACGGTTCCCGAACTTGTCGACGACCGTCGCCGTCAACTCGTGCTCGGTCCCGGGTTCGCGCGTGGCGGTCTCGGGCGACAGGGTGACGTTGCGTGCCGTCGCCGCCGCGGCCGTCCACGGCGCGCTGCCGGTCGCGCTCGCGTCGCTCGCCGTCGCACGCACCTGCGTCTCGCCCGTCTGCGTCGACGAGAGATAGGTCACGTTGTAGCCGTCGGCGTCCTCCTCGACCACGATCTCGCGGCCGAGGTCGGCCCTGCCGGTCGCGTCGGTGAAGTGGCCCGGCCCCGAGACGATGCTGAACGTCATCGGCCCCGCCTCGGGCGCGTCGTTGGCGTCGAACCTCTCGCCGCAGACCTTGTGGGCGGCGTTGCGTCCGACCTGGTTCGGGTTCGCAGTGGCGTTCCAGCGCGTCCCGTCGATCGGCGGCTGCCGGTCTCCGTCGCACGCTCCGTTCTCGTCGGTGTTGTTGTTGTTGGAGTCGGTCTCCATGTCGATCCGCACCCGCTCCGTAGCTTGCCCCGCAGCGACCCACGTCTTCGACACCTGGTCGGAGGGCTGGTCGCCGCCGCTCCCCGCGATCGGGGCGTCGTA
>JALZEG010000299.1 GCA_030862185.1 Actinomycetota bacterium | reverse complement strand
GCCACCTCGTAGGTGCCGCATGCGCCCTCGGGGCCGCATGCCTTCAGCGGCATGATCGACGCGCCCCACGAGACGCCGGCGATGCCGCGGCGGTTGTCCGGCTCCGCCGCGACGATCCCCGCCACGTGCGTCCCGTGGCCGTGGTCGTCGACGGGATCGTCGTCGCGGTTGACGAAGTCGAATCCGTCGACCATCCGCTCCTGGAGGTCGGGGTGCGAGTAGTCGACGCCGCTGTCGACGACCGCCACGACCACGTCGGCCCCCGCACCTCGCTCGACGCGCCACCCACGCAGCGCGTCCATCCGGCGCAGCGGCCACTGGGCCGCGAACAGGGGGTCGTTCGGCCGCGGGCCCGCCACGCGGACCGTCTGCTCCGGGTGCGCCCAGGCGACGAGCCCGCCGGCACGAAGCGCGCCGATCTCTCCGGCGTTCGCCCGCACCTCCAGCAGGCGGAGCGCGGTGGTGGTCCCGGTGACGCGGCCCCCGGCCGCCCGCGCGGCCTCGGCCACCGCGTCGAGAGGCGCTCCGGCGCGGGAGCGGACGACGTAGGACCGCTCCCTTCCTTCTGAGGGGGACGCCGCTCCCGGAGGCTGCGACGCGACGCAGACGCACGCGCCCGCGAGCGCGATCGCCGCCAGTCGCTGACGCATCGGTTCAGTCCCCTGCCGCTAGGTGTCACCCGCCGCCGCGGCGGCCTCACCCGGGGAAACGTGACAACCGCCGGGGGGTAACGGGCGCCGCGGCCCGGCAGCCTATTGCACGGTGAGGGTCCCCTCCATGTCCTCCTTGTGCGGCTGGCAGAAGAACTCGTATTCGCCGGCCTCGGCGTCGAACGTCACGCGGGCGGCCTTCCCGGCCGGGATGTCGAGGTCGACGTCCAGGTCCTCGATCGTGAACGTGTGGAGGACGGTGTCCTCGTTGTCGACGAAGACCGAGACCTGCCCCGCGTCCGCGTCGATCGACTTCGGATCGAACTCGATGTCCGCCGTGACGAGCTCGACGTCGCCCTCCTGCGCGACCGCGCTGTCGTACGTGACGAGCGAGAAGATCGAGAACGCGGTCAGGACGACGAACACCGCGACGCTTCCCATGGCGAGCGAACGAGCCGCGGGGGCGGGGCCGGTGACCGCGCGGACGACCTGGATCGCGGCGACTATCCCGACGAGCCCGGCGAGGAGCCCGAGGACGTTGAGGACGAAGTCGCCGGCCGACGCGGGCACGGTCAGCGTCGGGATGACGAACGGCGCGCTACTGGCGATGTGTGCGATGAACGAGACGAGCAGGAGTATCGCCGGCCCCTTCGTCGCCCGCGTCAACCATGCAATGCCGCCGATCCAGATCAAGGCGAACACGAAGAGCGGCGGGATGATCTCTTCCGAGAACAGGTTGACGAGGGCTACGTCGATGACAGATGCGATGGCGGCCCACCGCAGCAGCTTCGTCCACGTCATCCCCGGTGCGTCGGCTCCCACGTCGTCGGTCCTCCTCGCTCCTCGGTGATCGTCAGCCCAATCGTTCGCAGAGGACCAGGTACCAGCGTCCGTCGAGCGGCCCGTAGTACGAAGGGTTGGGACACTCGTCGCACTGCCAGTAGCCCGCGTACTGGAGCCCCTGGTCCATGTAGAAGCCGATGCAGGTCTCTGCACTGGCCGGCGCCGCCGATCCGACCAGCGACGCGACGACCGCCGCCGATACCAGCAGTGCTTTCAGAGATCGCTTCATCCTGCCCTCCCGCCTAGATGACTCCCCCCGTTGGGAGCCGCGCCCGCCTTTCTACTCGACCCGGGCCGTTCAGCGAAAGTGCAGGGGCCGGTCCGCGAGGGCGAGGTAGAGCTCCTGAATCGCCTCCGCGAGCGTCGGGTGCGCGTGGACGAGGGTCGCGGCCTCCGCCGCGCTCGCCTCGAACGACGTGACGGCGGCGGCCCCCGGGATCAGCTCGGTCGCCCGCGGCCCGACGAGGTGGACGCCGACGACGGTGCCGTCGCCGCCGGCCACGACCTTCGCCGCCCCCGGCTCGCCCGAGATCAATCCCATGGCGACGCCGCTCAACTGCATCGTGAGCGAGCGCGGCTCCAGCCCGTGGCGCTGCGCGCGCTCCTCCGAGAGCCCGACGCACGCGGTCTCGATCATCCCGTGCGTCACGCGGGGGACCTGCGAGTAGTCCAGCCCGGCCCCGCCGGCGCCTGCGATGCGATCGGCGACGAGCATCCCCTCCGCGAACGCGGAGTTCGCCCGCGCCGGGGCGGGGGGGCCGAGCAGGTCTCCGACCGCGTACACGCCCGGGACGGTCGTCTCGAGCGACTCGTCCGTGACTACGAAGCCGCCGTCGAGCCGGATACCGGCCTCCTCCAGCCCGATCCCGGCCGTCGCAGGCGACCGCCCCGCGGCGAGCAGCAGCACGTCCGCGGCGTAGGTCTCGGTCCGTCCCGCGCGCGTGACGTCGAGCTCGACGCCGGCGTCACTCGTGCGGACGTCGACGACGTGGATCCCGGTGACGGAACGGATGCCCCTCCTGCGCAGCGCGCGGGCGAGCGTCGTGCCCACGTGCGCGTCCTCGAACGGGACGAGGCGGCCCTCCCGCTCGAGGATCGTGACCTCGGCCCCCAGCGCCCTCCATATCTGCGAGAACTCGGCCCCTACTGCGCCGCCTCCGAGGATGAGGGCGCGGCCGGGGACGTGGTCGAGCGCGAACGCGTGGTCGGTCGTGAGGATCGCGACGCCGTCGGGCTCGATGCGCGCGAACCTCCGCACGGTCGAGCCGGTCGCGAGCACGACGGCGCGGCGCGCCGTGAGCGTCTCGCCCGCGACCGCCACGGTACGCGGCCCCGTCAGCCGCCCGTACCCCTCCGCGACGTCGACGCGGGCGCGCTCGAGGTGGTGCCGGATCGCGACGTGGTTGCGGTGCACGACGTCGTCGCGCGCCGCGAGGAGCCGGCCGAAGTCGACCTTCTCGACGACCGCGTGGACGCCCCACCGCTCGGCCTTCGTCGAGACGGCATCGACGATCGACGCGCCTTCGAGCATCGCCCGCGTCGGCACGCAGCCGCGGTGCAGGCAGGTCCCGCCCAACTCCGCCGCCTCGACGACGACCGACGTCACCCCGCGGTCGGCGAGACGCAGCGCGCAGGCGTACCCCGCGGGTCCGCCGCCGAGCACGATGACGTCACGCGGCTCCATGCCGGGATCGTACGCGCGGCAGGGGGCCGCGACGAGTGGCGCACGCGGTGCAGGCTGCACCGGCTGCACCGGTCGATCCTGGGCAGGTGTCGGGGGAATCGCCCGGTTGGGGCTACCCCCGGTATGCGGATGCGAAGGCCGTCGAACCCAGGAAGTCGCGTTCGCCGTCGAACGTCGCCTGGATCGTCCTCTTCGACCCCGAGACGTAGCGCTGCGGGATCTCCATCGTCGCGATCCCGTTCGCGTCCGTCACCGCGGTGCCGAGGAACGTCGCCGTCTTGCGACCGTTGACCTTGTCGGCCACGAAGAACGAGATCGTGCGGCCCGCCAGCATCCCGCCGTCCTCCGCCAGCGCCGCCCGCGCGACCGCAGGCTCACTCCCGCTCGCGACCGCGTCGAACAGCGTCAGGAGCGTGTCCTCGCGCGCCACGGTGAACGGAGCCGACGCCGACACTCCCTCGGCCCCCGCGAGCGCCACGGTCACCCCCGGCTCTCCCGGCGGCCCCTCCAGGCGGACCGTCGCCACGGCGCGGCCCGACTCGTCCGTCGCGGCCGAGGCCGAAGCCCCGCCGACCGAAAACGTCACGTTCTCCCCCACGACCGGTGCGCCGGCGCCGTCCGTCAGCGTCGCCGCGAACGTCGCCTCGTCGGTGACCTGGCCCGACGACGGGTTCGACGGGTCGAGCGCCACCGCCCGCAGCTCGCCGGTCTCCCAGCCCTCGACGAGGCCGCCGGGCGTGAACGTCACCGTTCCGGTGCGGTCGCCGGCGAGACAGAACGCGAACGTCGTGCCGAGGCGCGACCGAGGCTGCCCCAACGTCCGCAGCACCTCCTCGACCGTCATGCCCTGCCTCAGCTCGTCGAAGTCCGACGGCGTGAGGTCCTCGACGTCGCTGCGACACGAGCTCCCGGGGACGCCGACGGCCCGCTCCCACATCTGGAGGTAGGCCTCGGGGCCGAGCTCCATGTCGTCCACGATCGCGTCGCCGGCCTGCTTGCGAAGGTCTTCGATCCAGTCCGGGTAGAGCCCGTAGTGCGCGACCCCATCCCGGTTGACGTCGTAGGGGACGCGCGTGCCGCTCACCTGCTTCTGCAACGTCGCGCCGCCGAAGCCCTCGAACGGGTACTCGACGGGGTTCGACTCGTTGGCCTGACGGGGCTGGCCCTGGTTGCTGAAGCCGTTCGCGTCGGAGCCGAAGCCGATCCCGAAGAGGAACCGCTCGTCGGCCCAGGCGCGGTGCTTGCTCCACTTGCCGGCGAAGCTCGCCGAGCCCCCCGCGTGCGGCGTCACGACGCCGCCGAGCTCGTAGATGCGCTCGTAGATCGTGTCGTCGGCCCACGAGTGGCTGGACATCACGCCGGGCGTCACGGGCGAGCCCTGCGCGCGCAGCTCCCCGCCGATCCGCGCGACGAGGTCCATCGCCTCGGTCCGCGCGTTCGAGCTCATGTGGTCGGGGTCGAAGATCATCCCGCGCTCGACCATCTCGCGTATGACGGTCTCGCCGAGGTCGGTGAGGCCCATGGTGTTGCAGTGCGGTCCCTGCGGGTACACCGGCGCGACGCCGGTCTGCGCGAACGTGGCGACGACCGCGCCGAAGATCGCGTCGCGGCCGGAGAACTCGTCGGGCGCGCCGGACTCGTCGTGGAAGTTCGTCTGCGTGTGGTCGTGCGCGACCGAGTGGTCGTGGTCGTGCCCATCCTCGTCGGAGCACGTGTCCATCCGCCACCACGAACCCGTCTCCATGAAGTTGGCGAAGTTCACCGGCGGACCCTGGATCCCGGAGTCGCCCTTGACGCCGGTGAACGCGTTGTCGAACTTGTTGACGAGCTCCATCTGCCGGACGCCGAGGTCGTAGACCTCCTGCAACCGCTCGTCGATCTCGCCGGCGGGGCATCGGGGGACGTCGCGGGTGATGCCGCAGTCGAGCGGCACCGACACCTCCATGCCGAGCACGACCGCGAGCTTCCCGTCGTTGATGACAGCGCGCGCCTGGAACGGGTCGTCGACGATCCGGAACCAGCCCTCGCCCGGCCCCCCGCTCTGCGCGTCCACGTATCTCTCGAGCTCGCGGATCCGGCGCGCCTGCAGGCGGACGCCGTCCATCTCGTTGCAGCTGTTGCGCTTGTACGGATAGATCTTGCAGAGCTGGTTGTTGTCGACGAGCAGGTTCACCATCATGCGGAGCCCGCCGCGCCACGCCCGCTCGAGCCACTTGTAATAGACCTGCTCGTGCGTGAGCGAGTGCGGCTTCGGCCATCCCTCGAACGTCGGCCACCCGTCCGTGTTGTGCCCCTCGACCGGGTTGCCTCCGCTGAGCACGGCCTCGAGCACCGCGCCGTGGCCGCCGGGCTCGTGGTCCGGACAGTCGACGAGCGCGTGCGTGACGCCGAAGCGGTGCCAGGGCCGGCCGCAACGCGACCGTCCGCCGATGAACTCGAACGCCATCATGTGGAGGTGGGCCTCGAGGAAGCCGCGCACCTCCTGGTACGGGGTCTGGCCGCCGAGGACCGGACCCTCGACGTTGACCTCGACCTCGGGGAAGTCCGCGCACCCGCCGCGCCTCTCGAACCAGAACTCGGCCGGCGCGTCGCCCAGCGTCAGCGTCCCGTCCCCCGCGGTGGCGAGCGCCTGCTCGGTCGCCGGCAGCGAGATCCGGAACGCGCCCGGCTCGCCGGAGATCGTCCAGTCGGCGAGCTCGCTCGGCTCCGCCGCGGCGACGACGGCCTCTCCCCGGCCGGCGGCCCGGTTGGCGTCGCTG
>JALZEG010000265.1 GCA_030862185.1 Actinomycetota bacterium | reverse complement strand
GGAGTCGGCGGCGGAGGAGTCGGCGGCGGGGGATCCGGCGTCGGGGGATCCGGCGTCGGGGGATCCGGCGTCGGCGTCGGGGTCGGCGGGGGCGCGGTCGGAGTCGGTGTGGCCGGGTCCGGCGTGGGGGTGGCGGGATCCGGGGTCGGAGTCTCGGGGTCCGGCGTCGGGGTCGCGGGCTCGGGAGTAGGTGTGGCCGGCTCGGGAGTAGGCGTGGCCGGCTCGGGCGTGGGCGTAGCGGGCTCGGGCGTCGGAGTCGGAGTCGGCGGCTCCGGCGTGGGCGTCGCGACGCCGACCGGCAGGTCGAGGTAGGACGCGAAGGACGTCGTGTCGTAGGCGACCATCGCGGCGTCGCGATCAGCGTCGCGCACGGTGAGCTTCAGCTCGATCCACGTCCCCTTAGGGATCGTCGCCGAGACCGGCATCGAGACCCCGACGAGTCCCCATCCGCAGGGTGGCGACCCCCCGGAGGGCGGGACGGGCCCGGCCCCCGATCCGATGAGCGTCCCCGCGTCGGACATCCTGTCGCTCTTCGTCCGGAGCCACAGGTGGAACTGCCCCGTCTGGGCGCACCCGTCTTTCTGCGACAGCCAGATGCCGCCCGTTGCCGTGCCGTCGAGCACGACGTCCTGGGGGACCTGATAGACCCAGTTGATCATGTAGAGGAGGTCGGCCTCCGCCGAACCGCTGGTCGTGCTCCGGTGGACGTAGCGGCCGGATCGGCCGTTGAAATGGTCGGTGCTGTACTGGTAGAGCGTCGCTGCCGTGGGGGCCGCGGCGTTCATGTCCAGGGCCCGGCCGGCAGGAGTGTTGCCACTCGGCGGCGTCGGGAAGTTGTGCAGGTAGAGACGCAGCCCGGACGCGCGAGCGGACGAGGAGAACGACGGCAGCATGACGAGGACGAGCGCCGCCGCGAGCAGCAGCGCGGCCCCCTGACGCACGAGGGTCCGAAGGTCGAACGGGGGCGCGCCGAAGCGGCCGCCCTCCGACGGCCCTGAAGCGACGTCCAAGCGATCGCCCCCGAACAACGTGTGCCGGGGGCCCGGCTCAACCGGCAATGCGAACAGCCCCTTTCGACCGCAGCACGACGATGCGCCACGGCTACTGGGGCTATCGGCACCGCCTGGGTGAAGTTGAACGCGCAGCGCATCCGGCGAAGGGTGCCTGTGGGACGAGCCCCGGCCGGGGGTCGCGTCGGGCATCGCCCCGGCGAGCCCGGCAATACCGGAAAAGGACGGATTCTCCCTTTTTCTGCCTCTTGGGAGGGTTCGGCGTCGGAGGCGCCGAAGCAACGGGAGCAACCGGTCTACGAAAGGGGCGCATCTGTGAAGGGACGAGTGAGCTTGATCCTTGTCGTGATGGCGTGCGGCGCCGTAGTCGCCACCTCGGCGGCGGGACTGGCGCAGCCGGGAGGCAGGGAGTGCAACGGCACGTTTAGCGGCCCGCAGCCGAACATCGTCGTGCCGGAGGGCGCGGACTGCCGACTGCGCAACGCGGAGGTGAACGGCAACGTCGAAGTGCGGGAGGGCGGTGGCCTGATCGTCGAAGGCTCCGAGATCAGCGGCAATGTCCGCGGCTCCCGGGCGGAATACTGGGGGTTTACCGACGACGACAACGACGTTCCGTCCACGATCGGTGGCAACGTCGAGTTCGTCGGGACCACGTCAAACCCGGGCGCGGGCGGGGGGTCGATGTCCACCCACAATTTTGCTTGCGACGCGACAGAGTTCGGCGGCAACTTCTCGGTGCGTGGGAGCTCGGCGGCCGCCGACGTGCTCTTCGGTGCCGCGCACACCGGGAACATGGGGGAGATGGTGGCCGCCATGGAGTGCGACAAGAATCAAGACGCAGGCGGCAACATCGTCGAGGGGAATTACGAGACCCTCGGCAACGAGGGCGAGGTCCGTCAGCGGTACAACGACGTCTCCGGGATGTGGACCTTCGTGAACAACGTGGGCGGGATGATGGACCCGAAGGACGTCATCGAGAACGACGTGGGTCGCCGGATGACCTGTCACGGGAACGTCCCGGAGCCTGCCCGCCGCAACAACACCGAAGGAGAGGAAGCTCCGGTGCCCGACCAGTGCGACCCATGAGACCAGGCCAATAGGGGGCCACCTATCTATGGTCGTGGTGTCCCGGAAAACGGGACGAATCGACCGGCGACGAGGCGGCTAACGCGACGAAGCCCGGTCAATAGGCCGGGCTTCGTGCCTTGGCTGGTGGGGCCGAGCTACCCCTCCTGCAACCCTTCCTGGTCGCCGTCCGCCACGCCGGCTCCGGCGAGCTCGACGGGCGGATGGTCCGGCGTCCGCTCGGCCTTCTTGAAGACGATCGACTGCTCGCCGCTCTCGTCCGGGCCGACGTCGACGATGATCGTGTCGCCGGCCTCGTACTCCTTCCACAGGATCTTCTCCGAGATCGGGTCCTCGACCAGCCGCTGGATCGCGCGGCGGAGAGGCCGGGCCCCGAGCGTCGGGTCGTAACCCCGCTTCGAGAGGAGGACCTTGGCGGCTTCGGTGAGCTCGATGCCGACGTCCTGGCTCTCGAGCTGGTCCTTCACCCGGCGGATCATCAGGTCCACGATCGACTTGACCTCGTCGGCCGAGAGCTCGTGGAAGACGATGACCTCGTCGATGCGGTTCAGGAACTCCGGCCGGAAGCTCTTCTTCAGCTCCTCGTTGACCCGCTCCTTCATCTTCTCGTAGGTCATCTCCTCGGAACCCTGGCCGAAGCCCATCGCCGGCTTGCGAAGGTTCTGCGTCCCGAGGTTCGACGTCATGATGATCACGGTGTTCTTGAAGTCCACCGTCTTGCCCTGCGCGTCCGTGAGACGTCCGTCCTCGAGGATCTGCAGCAGCGTGTTGAAGACGTCGGGGTGCGCCTTCTCGATCTCGTCCAGCAGCACGACCGAGTACGGACGGCGTCTGACCGCTTCGGTCAGCTGGCCGCCCTCCTCGTAGCCGACGTAGCCCGGCGGCGAGCCGACCAGGCGCGACACCGTGTGCTTCTCCATGTACTCGGACATGTCGAGCTGGATCAACGCGTCCTCGTCGCCGAACAGGAACTCCGCGAGCGTCTTCGCGGTCTCGGTCTTCCCCACGCCGGACGGTCCGAGGAAGATGAACGACCCCGCGGGACGCTTCGGGTCCTTGAGGCCCGCCCTGGTCCGGCGGATCGAGCGGGACACCGCGGCGATCGCGTCGTGCTGGCCCACGATCCGCTGGTGGAGCTCCTCCTCCATCCGGAGCAGCTTCGCCGTCTCCTCCTCCGTCAGCGACATCACGGGGATGCCCGTCCACGAGGAGAGGACCTCGGCGACCTCCTCCTCGTTGACCTCGGCGAAGGCTTCACCCTCGGCGGCGCGCCACGTCGTCTCCTTCTCGGCGCGCTCGGCGATCAGCCGCTTCTCGTCGTCGCGGAAGGCGGCCGCGCGCTCGAAGTCCTGCGCCTCGATCGCGTCTTCCTTGGCGCGCCGCACCTCGGCGATGCGCTCCTCGAGCTCGCGGTAGTCGGGCGGCGCGCTCATCCGGCGGATGCGGAGCCGCGACCCGGCCTCGTCGATGAGGTCGATCGCCTTGTCCGGGAGGAAGCGGTCGGAGATGTAGCGGTCCGCGAGGTTCGCCGCGGCGACGAGGCCCTGGTCCGTGATGTGGACCCGGTGGTGCGCCTCGTAGCGGTCGCGCAGACCCTTGAGGATGTCGATCGTGTGGGCGACCGTCGGCTCGGGCACCTTGATCGGCTGGAAGCGGCGCTCGAGGGCCGCGTCCTTCTCGAGGTGCTTGCGGTACTCGTCCAGCGTGGTCGCGCCGATGGTCTGGAGCTCGCCGCGCGCGAGCATCGGCTTGAGGATGCTCGCCGCGTCGATCGCGCCCTCCGCGGCCCCCGCGCCGACGAGCGTGTGCAGCTCGTCGATGAACAGGATGATGTCGCCGCGGGTCTTGATCTCCTTCAGGACCTTCTTGAGACGCTCCTCGAAGTCGCCGCGGTAGCGGGACCCAGCGACGAGCGCGCCGAGATCGAGGGTGTAGAGCTGCTTGCCGGCGATGGTCTCGGGCACCTCGCCCTTGACGATGTTCTGCGCGAGGCCCTCGACGATCGCGGTCTTGCCGACGCCGGGCTCGCCGATGAGGACCGGGTTGTTCTTGGTCCTGCGCGAGAGCACCTGCATCACGCGCTCGATCTCCTTCGCCCGCCCGATCACGGGATCGAGCTTGTTCTCCCGCGCGAGCTGCGTGAGGTTGCGTCCGAACTGGTCGAGCACCAGGGAGCCCTGCGGCTGCTCGCCGGGCGCTCCGCCGCCACCGGCGCTCTCCTTGGAGCCCGCGTAGCCGGACAGGAGCTGGATGACCTGCTGTCGCACTTTGTTGAGATCCGCGCCGAGCTTGACGAGCACCTGAGCGGCGACGCCCTCGCCCTCGCGGATCAGCCCGAGCAGGATGTGCTCGGTGCCGATGTAGTTGTGGCCGAGCTGCAGCGCCTCGCGCAGCGACAGCTCGAGCACCTTCTTGGCCCGAGGCGTGAATGGGATGTGCCCCGAAGGGGGCGACTGACCCGCGCCGATGATCTCTTCAACCTGCTGGCGGACCTTGTCGAGCGAGATCCCCAGTGATTCGAGCGCCTTGGCGGCGACGCCCTCGCCTTCGTGGATCAGCCCGAGCAGGATGTGCTCGGTGCCGATGTAGT
>JALZEG010000247.1 GCA_030862185.1 Actinomycetota bacterium | reverse complement strand
TCGCAGACGGCCACCACCGCTACGAGACCGCGCTCGCCTACCACCAGGAGCGCGGCGGCGAGCCCGGCGACCACGACTCGATCATGTGCTTCTGCGTCGACGCCGACTCCGAGGAGCTGGTGGTCCTGCCGTACAACCGCGTCCTGCGGAGCGCGGCCGGCGACCTGCCCGACCGCCTGCGAGGCGAGCTCGACGCGCAGCCCCTCGACGTTGGGGCGGGCGGGGAACCAGACGAGTTCCTGACGAACTCGAAGGCCGACCACGCGTTCGTCTTCGTGCTCCCCGGAGAGACGTTCGGTGTGGAGGTGTCCGACGCGCAGGTCGTCGCGGCGGTCGGCGAGCGCGCCCCCGCGTGGCGCGCTCTCGACGTCGTCGCACTACACGAGGTCGTCTTCCCGGCCGTGCTCCCGGGCGGCCCCGACGAGATCGCGTTCACGAAGGACCCCTCGGAGATCGAGCGGCGCCTGCGTGACGGCTGGACGGCCGGCGTCCTGCTCCGCGCGCTCCGGCCGGCCGACGTCGTCGAGGTCGCCACCTCGGGCGAGCGGATGCCGCAGAAGGCGAGCTACTTCTGGCCCAAGGCCGCGACGGGGCTCGTCTTCCACACCCTCGACTGAACGCGCTAGTTGGAGGAGCCGGCCTCCTGCGGGGCCTGCGCGGGCTGTGCGGCGCCGTCGCCCGCGGCCGCGGCCTTCTCCTCGGGCGCCCTGGCGAGCTCGGGCGGCTCGCACACGCGGCACGGCGTGAGGCCCTCTGCCACCGCCTGCTCCAGCGTCACGGGGGCGAGGCCGGTCTTGCCCTGGAGGACCTTGCAGTCGGCGCGGTGGTAGGTCGTCTCGCCGGCCACGACCTGCTCGCCGGAGCCGGCGAGGCCGTTCGAGGACGCCTGCATCCTCGTGAGGCTGCGGCTCAACAGCTTGGTCACCTCGTCGAACTTCTGCGACATGACCTCCCGCTCGCCCCGTACCGTGGCGAGCAGCAGCAGCGTGCAGCCGGTGACGACGAGCCCGAGGCCCATGAACCCGCCGGAGAGCAGGTAGGGGAACTGGCCGGTGGTGAAGTTGATGCTGGCGGCGCCGTCCCACGCCTTGCCGATCACGACGAAGCCGGCCGTGACGAACAGCAGGCCGAGGAGGCGGCCGGCGTAGACACGCCGGTCCACGTCGACCCACAGGGACTGCCAGGCGGCGCGGAGCTTCTTCACGATTCCGAGCGTAGCGTACGGGCGGGATCAGCGGGGGGTACCTTGATCCGCTGACTTGCTAGTGTTAGGGGGGCCGAGACAGGCAATAAAGAAACGGGTGAGGGGACGGTGGAACCCTCGGAAGGACCCGGCCGTCCCAGGGAGGATGTCTTCTGTGAGAAAAGGCGCGCTCAGGATCCTCGCGGTCTCCTTGACCCTCGGCTTCGTCGCGCTCCCGGCAGCCCCCGCGCTGGCCGTCAAGGACGAGCCGACCGTGCTCGTCACGGCCTGGTACTGGGAGGACCAGACGCGCCAGCGGATCAAGGACCCGACCACCGGGACCGACGTGGCCGTCATCTCGGCGCCTAACCCCTTCTGTCCGAGCCCGCCCCTCGTCGGCTCGCCCCCGCCCGAGGCCTGCAAGCCCGGCCGTTTGCCGGTCCAGGTCCGCGAGGGCGACTACGAGACGCCCAACCAGCTTTCCGCAGTCGGCTTCGACCTCGCGCTCGTGCCGCTGGGGTCCAAGATCGGCAAGTTCACCGTGACCTTCCTCGAGGCGAAGGACGAGCAGTCCGAGCCGGCCAACGCCGAGGGCAAGTCGCTCCAGGCCTGCTTCGTCGACGAGTTCTTCGGCGACGGCGAGGCCGCCCTCTACACCGAGGTCCCGAAGTACACGTGCAGCGACGGCGACCCCGTCGCGAGACGCAAGGAGATAAAGGTCAAAGAGGAAGGCGGCGGGGGCGGCGGCGGTGGCGAGCCGCCCGAGCAGGAGGAGCCGACGTTCGGCTACAACTTCGACCTCACCGAGTTCGCGCGCACCTGGAAGGAAGAGGGCACGCCGATGACGGCGGTCATGCTGATGCCGGTGCGGCCGAAGGAAGCCGACTACAACCCCGCGACCGACGCGAACTGGCGGACCGTCCTCGTCGGCGCGCTGGAGGAACGCGGGATCAAGACGTCGCTCACCTACACCCCGCCGGCCACGCCTCCGGTGCCTCCGGTGCCGCCGGGTCCGACCGATCCGACGGTGCCCGGCGACCCCGGGTCGGTAACGACGACCACCGGCAGCGGCGGCATCCCGCCGACCGGATCGAGCTCGGTGGACCCCGGCTCGACCGCCTCGGACGATTCCGCCGCGGCCCCCACGGACCTCGCGGGTGAGGCCACCGATCCCACGTCTGCGACCGTGCCGAAGGGGTGGCCGGGTTACGTGTGGCTCGGGATCCTCGCGGGGATCGTCGGGCTGTCGATGGTCAGGTCGGTCGTCCTCGAGCGGGCCGCCGGGATCCGCCCGGACGGCGTGCTCGCGCAGATCCGGCGGCTGAACGCGTCGCGGCGCGGGACCGAGCTCGCGGCTGCAGGCGAGGGAGCCGCGGCCGCGGGCGGCATCGGCGCGATCGTCGCGGGTCTCAAGGCTCTGGGAGAGAAGACGAGTGGGATTGCCGGCAAGCTGAGGTTCGGGAAGAAGGGCTCATGAGAGATCGACGCACTCAACTCTTCATATCGGTAGGGGCGGTCGTCGCTCTGATGGTGGCCGCCGCGTGCGGGCAGAAGCCCGAGGTCTACAAGCTGGGTGCCCCCGCGGGCGCGGGCGGCCAGGCCGCGGCGGAGGCAGGGGTCCCGCTCGACGCGGCCGGTAACCCGATCACCGGAACGGACGGGTCGCTGTCCGGCGGCACGGGCGGCACGGGCGGCACGAACACGACGACCACGACCGACGGAAGCGACGGGACCGGTGGTCCCGGCGACGACGGCGGAGGCGGCGGTGGGGGCCCGGACCTGTCCGCGGGCGAACCTCCCGGCGGCAACGCGACCGGCGTCGAGGACAAGGTCATCCGCATCGGCATCCACGCGCCGATCACCGGCGCGGCCCCCGTGCCCGCGCCGTCGTTCGACAAGGGCAAGGACCTCTACTGGAACTGGCTGAAGGAACGCGGCCAGGACATCCACGGCCGCGGCGTCCAGGTCTTCGGGCACAACGACGAGTTCGACCCGTCGGTCGCGGTCCAGGAGTGCCAGGAGATGGTCGAGGACGAGAAGGTCTTCCTGATCATCGGCGTCGCCGGCGCCGACCAGATCACGCGCTGCGCGCAGTACGCGAACTCCGTCGGGGTCCCGTACATCTCCGCGGGCGTCACCGAGAACGGCGTCAACACCCTCGCGACCTACCACGCCATCTGGGCGTCCTACAAGCAGCAGGCCCCGCTCCTCGTCGACTACATGACCCAGAAGCTCGGCGCGAAGGGCGAGCGGAACGGCATGGTGTACTTCAACACCCCCGGCTTCCTCGATGGCCGCGCCGCGTGGGAGTCCGAGATGGACAAAGCCGGGGCGTCCGTCGACTACATGCGGGCCGTCCCGAAGAACGCCGGCCAGACCGACGCGGCGACCGTCGCGACCGACCTCTGCCAGCAGCAGATCAAGAACGTGAACGTGCTGACGTCGCCGACGTTCTTCATCCAGCTGGCAAACGAGGCCGAGCAGCAGTGCGACATCCAGTGGGTCGGCGTCGGCCTGACGATGACGATCGACACCGTCGCCAGCGTGGCATGCCGGAACCGCTCCTCGATCCACAACGCCAAGTTCCTGAGCCCGTTCCCCGCCTACGTCGACTCGAACCGGTTCGACCCGAACTTCCGGAAGGCCGGAGGGACGGACGACATCATGTTCGGGCTCTGGGGGATGAGCAAGATCCTGCACCAGATGCTCCTGAAGCCCGGACGGAACCTGACGCGCGAGCGGTTCATGTGGCACCTCCAGCGCATGGGGAAGATCAGCACCGGCGTCCTCCCCGACGTGCAGTTCTCGCCGACGGATCACTTCGGGGGCTCTGAGATGCACCTGAGCCGCGCGGACTGCGGCCGCAACGTCTGGGTGACCGAGATACCGTTCTTCGGCGGTTTCTAGCCCCGCGGAGGTCGTGTCGCGCGCAACGCTCGCCTCGCTGACGCCAAGGCGATAGGTTCTGTGCCGCCATGAGGACGGGGATAGTCACCGGGGTGATCGTCGCGGTCATAGCCGCGATCCTGTTCGCGTCCGCCGGCGACCGCGACGGCCCCGCCCCGTTCGTCATCCTCGGGATCACGAACGGGGCGATCTTCGGCCTCGTCGCACTCGGGCTCGTCCTCGTCTACAAGGGAACCCGCGTCTTCAACTTCGCCCAGGCCGAGTTCGGCACGTGCGCGGCCTTCTTCACCCTCCTTGCCCTCGGCCAGTCGCGCTTCGGCGGGCCGAAGCTCCCCTACTGGGGCGCCGTGCTGTTCGCGCTCGCGGCGGCGCTCCTGCTGGGTCTCCTCTTCGAGAGGGTGGTCGCCCGCCCCCTGCTCAACGCGCCGCGGGTCACGGTGCTCGTCGCGACGATCGCGACCGCGCTGCTCCTCATCGGGCTGCAGATCGTGTTCTTCGAGATCGACCAGTACAGCCTGCGGGGACTCTTCCTCGGGGACGACGCCGGGATCCTCTCCACCAAAGAGATCTTCAACCTCCAGGTCACCCCGCAGCGCCAGCTCGCGATCGTCGTGCTGCTCGCGTTCGGCGCCTTGCTCGCGTACTTCTTCTCCCGGACCGACCTCGGCCTCGCGGTGCTGGCGACGTCGCAGGACGCGTTCGCCACCCGCGTCGTGGGGATCGGCGTCGAGCGGATGTCGCGGTTCATCTGGGGCGGGGCCACCCTGCTCGGCGCCATCGCGGCCATCATCTACGTGCCGATCGCGGGGCTGCTCGTCCCCGGAGTGATGACGAGCAACATCCTCATTCCCTCGTTCACCGGCGCGGTCGTGGGCGGCATGAACAGCCTTCCCGGCGCGTTCCTGGGAGGCATCACCATCGGCGTCGTCCAGACCGTAGCGACGTGGGCGGTCGGGCACTACCACATCGGCGAGCAGGCGATCGTGGAGGTCGTCCCCGCGTCGGAGCAGATCTCGATCCTGCTCGTGCTCCTGGTCATCCTGCTGGCGCGGCCGGCCGGTCTGCTGGGGACCGAGGCATGAGCGCGTCGTCCGAGGCCGCGACGCTCGCGCATCCGGTCGCCGAGGAGGACGCCTCCGCCGAGAAGGCGTGGCGGCCCGACGCGCGCGGCTGGGCGGCACGCGTCGCCGTCCTCGTCGTGATCTTCGGGTATCTCGCGTACCTGCTCGCGACCGTGAGCCAGACGTGGGCGAACCTCATCGCGCAGGCCGCGATCTACGCCATCATCGGCCTCTCGGTCAACGTCATCCTGGGCTACACCGGCCAGGTCTCGCTCGGCCACCACGGCTTCGTCGGGCTCTCCGCGTTCGTCTCGGCCGGGCTCGTGAGCGAGCAGGGCCAGACCTTCTGGGTGGGGCTCGTGGCCGCGATCCTCGTCGGGGCCGCTACGGCCGGCCTGCTCGGCCTCGTCGCGCTGCGCATCAAGGGCCTCTACCTCGCGCTGATCACGCTGACGTTCGGGTACGTGGCCGCGAACTCGCTCTTCGAGATCCCTGCCCTGACGCGCGGGGGCCAGGGCATGCCGGCGCCGCGGCCCCCGGGCTTCGAGACCAACCGGACCTACGCGCTGCTGTGCATCCTGATGCTCGCGATCGCGCTCTTCGTCGACTGGCGGATCGTCCGTAGCAAGGTGGGCCGCGCGATCCTCGCGGTGAAGCAGTCGGAGGCCGTCGCCTCGTCGTACGCCGTCAACGTCACCTTCTACAAGGCGTTCGCGTTCATCCTCTCCGGGGCGTTCGCGGGGCTCGCGGGAAGCCTGTTCGCCCACCGCGTCGGCGTGGTCGTCGCGAACAACTTCAAGTTCGAGAACGCGCTGCTGTGGGTGCTGATGGTCGTCGTCGGCGGGCTCGGCCGCAGGACGGGCGTCGTGATCGCGTCGGCGTTCTTCGCGCTGTTCTCGTCGCTGATCGGCGCGATCGAGCCGCTGCGTCACTTCATCGAGGAGGTGCTGCACCGCGAGCCCGATTACTTCACTCTCGTC
>JALZEG010000167.1 GCA_030862185.1 Actinomycetota bacterium | reverse complement strand
CCTCCCGGTCGCCCGCGACGTAGATCCGGCCGGAGGCGTCGACGGTGAAGGCGACGGCCCGAACCGGCGCGTCGACCTTCCTCCACGCGCCCGCGACCGTGACGCCGGCGCAGCCCGCGGCGCCGCGCGCGAGCGGAGCCACGAGCGCGCCGAGCAGCGAGGCCGCCGCGAGCAGCGTCGCGATCACCCGGCTCCGGTCGTGCATGCGCCTCCCTTCGTCGCGTCCGTCTCGCTTACGGTTCGCCCGCCCGGGGACCGCGCCTCCGATCACTTGTCGTCGCGCGCCGCCTTCACGGCAGGGTGCTCCAGCCACCCGCGTCCCGCCGCGATCGCGATGGCCTCGGCGCGGTTGCGAGCGCCGATCTTCGTACGGAAGCTCGTCGCCCGGCGGCGGACGGTGACGACCGAGACGCACAGCCGCCGGGCTATCGCGTGGTCGGTGTATCCGTTCGCGATCAGCTCGACGACGTGCAGCTCGTCGCTCGTGAACGCGTCGCGCTCCACCCCGCGCGCGTCGCCGCTGTCCTCGATCTCCGCCTCCCGCTCGCTGGCCGCTCGCTCTTCGGGACTCAGCATGGGGATGCCGCGACGGCCCTCCTCGCCAACCACACGACAGCCGCTCGCCAGCGGAAGAATGGTGCTGCCGGGCCCTAGACCAGGCAGTCCTGCTGGGTCGTCCAGCGCATAGACCTATGCTCGGTGCGTCCGGCGGATGCGAGAGGAGTGGGAGATGCGAAAGATGCGACTTCTGACGGTGGCGGCGCTGATGGCGTGCACGAGCCTCGTCGTCACGGCGCGGCCGGCGTCTGCTTGTACGGGCAACAAGGTGTGCGACACGATCAACTTCGTCTGCCAGACGGCGATCGGCTCGCCCTGCCTCAGGTAGACGCCGCCAGGCGGAGCGCGGCGGCGACCGCTTCGGCCGCGGAGTCGACGCGGACGACGGCGTCCGCCGCCGTGCCCCGCTTCGACGGCTCCCACGTGTCGTAGCCCACGACGGGCCGGCCGATCTTCAGCGCGAACGCGATCTCCGACAGCGTCCCGTACTCGCCTCCGAGCGCGACGACGACGTCGGCGGCCCTGACGATCAGGGCGTTCCTCATCTCTCCCATGCCCGTCGCGAGCGCGATGTCGACGAACTCGTTCGCGGCCGCACGATCGTCGCCCGGAAGGATCCCCACGCTCGTCCCGTCCGCCGCCCGGCACCCGCGGCACACCGCCTCCATCACCCCCGTCAGCCCGCCGCACAGGACGACCGCGCCGTTCTCCGCGAGGCCGCGCCCGACCTCCTCCGCGACGTCTGCGAGCGCCGCGTCCGCGATCCCCGCGCCGACGACCGCGACGTACGGCGGCACGTCTACAGGAACCTGCAGAGGATGTCGTTCGCTACGAGCGTCCCCGCGTCCGCGAGCCGGAGCCACTCGCCGTCGCGGACGAGCCAGCCCTCGGCGCAGAGGTCGTCGGTCAGCGCGAGCATCTCGCCGGCGGCTTCGGGCCAACGCTCGTAGAACGCCGCCTCGTCGATTCCGGACGAGAGCCTGAGACCGAGAGTCATCGCCTCCCGTGCCCTCTCCTCCGGTGCCAGCCGCTCGCTCCCGGCCTCGGTGGAGGCCCCCGCCGCGACCGCAGCGACGTAGTCGCGCGGGAGCCGCGTGCGCCAGTAGCGGCGGCCGTCCTCGTGCCCGTGGGCGCCCGCGCCGAAGCCCGCGTAGTCCCCCGCGCTCCAGTAGAGGACGTTGTGGCGCGACGCGCGGCCGGGCCGCGCCCAGTTCGAGATCTCGTAACGCTCGAGCCCGGCCGCGCCCAGGACCTCGTCGGCGACGGCGTGCCTCTCCGCCTGCACGTCCGGGTCGACGTCGGGCACGCGGCCGGACGCGACGAGCGTCGCCAGCGGCGTCCCCTCCTCGATCGTGAGCGCGTACGCCGAGACGTGGTCCGTCTCCGCGGCCACCGTCCCGTCGAGCGACCTCCTCCAGTCTTCCGGCGTCTCCCACGGAGACCCGAAGATGAGATCCGCGTTCAGGTTCGTCGCCCCCGCGCGCCGTGCGGCGGCCAGCGCCGTCAGCGCGACGTCGGCCGAGTGCGTCCGGCCGAGCCGCTCGAGGACGTGCGGCGCGAGCGACTGCACGCCGACGGAGAACCGGTTGAATCCCGCGGCAAGGAGCGCCCCGAAGGTCGCCTCGTCGACCGTCTCGGGGTTCGCCTCGACCGTCACCTCCGCACCCGGCGCGATCCCGATCGACGACCGCACGGCGGCGAGCAGCCGTGCCAGGGCGGCCGGCTCGAGGAGCGTCGGCGTCCCGCCGCCGAAGAAGACCGACGTCGCGGGGCCGCGCCGCGCCGGGGTCTCCCCGATCTCCCGCTCGAGCGCCGCGACGTACGGCTCGTGCAGGGCGTCGAGGCCCTCGTAGGTGTTGAAGTCGCAGTAGTGGCAGCGGTGGCGGCAGAACGGCACGTGGACGTAGACGCCGTAGCCGGGATCGGCCAGCCACTCCCCCGTGCCGGGGAGGGCGGGGGTCGAATCCGGCGAACTGCTCACACGTAAGGCCACGGCTGCCCATCTTAGGAAACCTGGCTTTGGACACGCGTCGGAAACGTTTCGCAGTGCGCCAATGGTCCAAAGTCAGGTTTGAGAGGAGGCACGTGCACGTGAAGCTCGACCGTCTCGTCTGCGCCGCCGTCCTGCTCGTCGGGGGGGCCGCGCTGCCGGCCGCCGCCTCGCAGACCGACGACGTCCACTCCGACAACATGCGCCTGATCGGCAACGCCCCGCTGGAGGGTGCGACCGACGTCGAGTTCACGCGCGACGGCTACGCGGTGGTCGCAGTGAACGGCTCGGGCGAAGGCGCCGGGCTGTCGACGGTCGACGTCTCGAACCCGCGCAAGCCGCGTCCGGCCGGACACCTACCCTGCGCCGGCTCCGGCTACGACGTCGGGCTGTGGCGCGACATCGCGGTTATGAGCATCGACTCCGCCTCGGGGAACTCGTCGACGAAGGAGGACGGGTGCAACCTCGGCGGGACCGAGGGAACCGAGGGCATCCGGCTCGTGGACGTCTCCAACCGCCGCAAGCCGGTCGAGGTCGCGTTCGTGGAGACGGCGTGCGGCAGCCACACCAACGTCACTTTCGAGCGCGACGGACGAGGGCTCGTCTACGTCCAGTCGTATCCCGCGTCGACGAGCGGCGCCTGCCCCAGCGCTCACGGGATCATCTCCGTCGTCGACATAACGAACCCGCGCAAGCCTGAGATCGTCGCGACGCCGAGCGTCACGCCCGCGGTCGGGTGCCACGACGGGACGATCGCCGGCCGGTACGCGTACATGGCGTGCCTGACCGAGGGCCAGGTGTGGGACATCACCGACCCCCTCGAGCCCGAGATCGTCGCCCACATCCGCGACGTGCCCGACGCGATCTGGCACTCGAGCGCGGTGTCGAACGACGGGAAGACCGTCGCGTTCGGGTTCGAGTCCTTCCAGGGAGGCAACACGTCGTGCGCGGGCGTCGCCCGCGGCCCCCTGGGCGCGATCTGGTTCTACGACATGTCGGACCCGGCGGCGCCGGTGCGGAAGGGCTTCTTCTCGCCGGGCCGCGCGAGCGAGGGCATCTGCACGGCGCACAACTTCACCGTCGTCCCGGACGAGAAGAAGCGAGACGTCCTGGTGTCGGCGTGGTACGGCGGGGGCGTGATGGCGGTGGACTTCACGGACCCGGCGGCGCCGGAGGAGCTCGCCTACTACCAGGTGTCGAGCGGGACGAGCACGTGGAACGCGACCTGGTACCGGGGCCGTGTGTTCGTAGGCGACGGCACGAGGGGCCTGGACGTGTACGAGATCAAGGGCCTGGGCGGGGCCTAGGGAGAGCTACTCGTCGAGCTCTTGGAGGAGCCGCTCGATACCCGCCTTGGTCGCTCTTAGTACGTCGTCAAGGGCGATGACGACTTCCATGTCGGTGCGGTAGTACCGATGGATCAGCACGTCGCGCAACCCCGCAGCGCCGGACCAGTTGACCTCGGGTGCCCGCCGCCGCATGTCGTCGGAGACGTGCTTCGCCGCCTTCCCGACGATGGTGAGGTCGTAGAGGACCGCGTCGCGCACCAGTCCGTCTTCGAGCGCGACACGAAGATTTCCCCTCGTGTGCGAATAGACCCGGTCGATCATCTCCACGATGTCCTGCAGGCGGTGCTTCTCGCTACGCGGCGGCAACGAGCGGCTTCGCTTCTCGGAGGATGTCGTCCTTGAGCACAGGGTGCAGCGCCCCCACGGTCACGACCTCGACGGTGATCCCCAGAAGGTGACCGAGAGCGTCCTGCATGTTGATCAAGTCGAACAAAGACGTCCCGTCCACCACTTCGACCAGCAAGTCGAGATCACTGTCCGGTCGCGCGTCGCCGCGGGCGCGTGACCCGAACACCGATACGGATTTGGCCCCATAGCGGTGCGCTATCTCGAGGATCTGCTTCGCCGGAAGGTCGTCGATCGTCGGCCCCATGCCCCGATGATACGACGGCCCCCTAGGGCCCCTTCTGGTCCGAGTCCACCCTCAGCGCCTCTATGAACGCGTTCTGCGGGACCTCCACCGAGCCGATCTGCTTCATGCGCTTCTTGCCTGCCTTCTGCTTCTCCAGCAGCTTGCGCTTCCTCGTTATGTCGCCGCCGTAGCACTTCGCTATCACGTCCTTGCGCTTCGCCCTCACCGTCTCGCGCGCGATCACCCGCGATCCGATCGCGGCCTGGATCGGGACGTCGAAGAGCTGCCGCGGGATCAGCTTGCGCAACCGCTCGGTCATCGTCTTGCCGTAGTCGTAGGCCTTGTCCCGGTGCACGATCGTCGAGAACGCGTCGACGGGCTGCTGGTTCAAGAGCACGTCGACGCGCACGAGGTTCGACGGGTGCAGGCCCACGGGCTCGTAGTCCAGCGACGCGTAGCCCTTCGTCCCGCTCTTCAGCTGGTCGAAGAAGTCGAAGATGATCTCGCCCAGCGGCATGTGGTACCGGATCTCGACGCGCTCCGTCGACAGGTAGTGCATCTCCTTCAGCTCGCCCCGCCGCTCCTGGCACATCTGCATGACGGGCCCGACGTACTCCGACGGCGTCACGATCATCACGGAAACGTACGGCTCGTAGATCTCCTGGATCTGGCCCGGGTCGGGCATGTCGGTCGGGTTGCGCACCACGATCTTGGTTGCGTCCGTCCTCTCGACCTCGTACCCGACGGACGGCGCCGTCGCGATCAGCGACAGGTCGAACTCCCGCTCGAGGCGCTCGCGCACGATCTCCATGTGCAGGAGCCCGAGGAACCCGCAGCGGAACCCGAAGCCGAGCGCGCCGGAAGACTCCGGCTGGTAGACGAGCGCGGCGTCGTTCAGCTTCAGCTTCTCGAGCGCATCGCGCAGCAGCGGGAAGTCGTCACCTTCGATCGGATAGATGCCGGCGAAGACCATCGGCTTCGGCTCGCGGTAGCCGGGCAGGGGCTCGGCCGCGGGATCCCTTCCGGAGGTGATCGTGTCGCCGACCTTCGCGAGGCTGACCTCCTTGATGCCCGCGATGAGGTAGCCGACCTCGCCGGTGTCGAGCACGTCGAGCTGCGTGGCCTCCGGCGCCATGATCCCGATCTCGTCCGCGTCGACGTCGATCTCCGCGATCATGAAACGGATCGGCTGGCGCGCCCTGATCTGCCCGTCGATCACGCGCAGGTACGCGATCACGCCGCGGTACGCGTCGTAGACCGAGTCGAACACGAGCGCCCGCAGAGGCGCGGCCGGATCGCCCGACGGCGGCGGCACCTTCCGTACGATCGCCTCGAGCAGCTCGGGCACGCCCTCGCCCGTCTTCGCCGAGATGCGGAACACGTCACCGGGGTCACAGCCGATGAGGCTCGCGGTCTCCTCCGCGTACTTGTCCGGCTGCGCCGCGGGAAGGTCGATCTTGTTCAGGACCGGGATGATCTCGAGCCCCGCGTCGACCGCGAGGTAGAGGTTCGTCAGCGTCTGCGCCTCGATCCCCTGCGCGGCGTCGACGAGCAGCAGCACGCCGTCGCACGCCGCCAGGGAACGGGACACCTCGTAGCCGAAGTCGACGTGGCCGGGCGTGTCGATGAGGTTGATCTCGTACGTCTCGCCGTCGGCGGCCCGGTAACGCATCGCGACGGCCGCCGCCTTGATCGTGATGCCCCGCTCCCGCTCGAGGTCCATCTTGTCGAGGAACTGCTCGCGCATGTCGCGCTCCGACACGGTCCCGGTGAGCTGCAGGAGCCGGTCCGAGAGGGTGCTCTTGCCATGGTCGATGTGGGCGATGACGGCGATTGCTCGCTGGTGGGCCTGATCCATACGACCCCCAAGTTACTAAGGGTTCTGGTAATCTCTGCGCCGATCCCTACGAGGAACAGGTGTTTTTCGGCATGGCCAACATCAAGAGCCAGATAAAGCGGAACCGTCAGAACGAGGATCGCCGGCAACGCAACAAGGCGACGCGCTCGACCCTCAAGACGCGCATCAAGCGGTTCACCGAGGCGGTCGACTCGGGCGACACAGCGACCGCCGAGGAGGCCTACCGCGAGGCGACTCGCGCCCTGGACAAGGCCGCGGCCAAGGGCGTCCTCCACAAGAACACGGCGTCGAACAAGAAGTCGCGGCTCGCGAAGCGCCTCCAGCGCTCCTAGCGAACCAGCGACATCTGACCGGTGACTATCTGAACCACGGCGCGCTCCAGCGCGGCCTCAGGCGGGAGGTCCCCGCCCTTCATCTCCACGTCCGTCGCCGCCAGCACGTTCAGCGCACGCGCCAGCTCGTCCTCGCGGTACGACCGGCACTGCCGTTGCAGGCGCTCCGCGCGCCACGACGGCAGCCCCATCGCGTCGCCGACCGCCTTCGCGCTCACGTCGGCGAAGCGCCGGGCGCGCAGCATCCGGCGGACTTGCGAGCTCAGCGATCCGAAGATCATCAAGGGCTCGTCGCCCTGCTCGAGGAGACGCCTCAGCGCGGTCATCGCGACCGGCAGCCTCCGTTCGCCGACCGCGTCCTGGAACGCGAACACGCGCTCGTCGGCGAGCCGCGGGAACGCGGCGCGGACCTCCTTCGGTCCGACCGTCGCTCCGTCGCCCAGGGCGGTGGAGAGCTGCTGCAGGCTGTGGTCGAGGTCGCGCAGCTCCGTTCCGACCGAGTCGACGAGCGCCCAGCCCGCTCGGTCGTCGATCCGAAGCCTGCGCTCGCGGCCTCGCTCACGGATCCACGCCACCAGCCGCCGGCCCTTCGGCGCCTCGAGCGCGACCACCGATCCCGCTCTCTTGACTGCCGCTTCGAGCTTCGTCCGCCCCGCCGCGACCAGGATCAGCACCGCGCTCGGAGACGGCGCATCCAGGTAGCGCAGGAGCGCCTCGAGCTGGTCCTTGGTGAGGTCGTGCGCGTCGCGCACGAGCACCAGGCGGCGCCCGCCGAGCAGCGACGGTGTCTCGAGCGCTCCGAGGATCTCGGCGGCCGGCGCGTCGGGACCGAACGACGCCTCCGAAAGTGGATCGGTCGCGGCCTCGGCCCGGATCTTCTCGACAGCTTCCTCGGCGAGGAACGTCTCGCCGGTCAACAGGTAGACGGAGGCGCTCATGCCTCGCGCAGTCCCATCCGGTAGAGGGTCTCGTCGCCGTTCACCAGCGACACCGTCTCGGCCCCCTCGTCCAGCAACGACGCCCACTCCGCGCCCATCCACGCCTCCGCCTCGTCGCGGGACGCGAACGCTTCGGTCGTGCGCAGCTCCTCGCCGGCGGGACCGTGCAGCTTCCAGACGAACTCGGCCACCGGCCGACCCTACGTCAGTGCGCGACCTCGAACAGGATCGTCGCGGTCGTCAGCAGGACGCCGCCCACGACGAACCCCCAGATCGCGAGCTCCCACGACGACACCTCGTCGATGTCGGGGTGCTCGTTCGCGATGCGCGCGACGAGGCCCCGCCGGCCGAACTGGCCGCGACCGGTGGCGCGGCCGGTGATCCATCCCTCCGGAGGCTCCGCGGCGCCGAGGAGACCCCCGCCGAGGACGACGAGACCCGCGACGAGCAGCCCGGTCGCGACGCCGTAGAGGATCACCTCGTTCGCGATCAACGCGTAGCCGATGCCCACCAGGCCCCCGAGGCCGCCGGCGACTCCGAGCGACACGGCCACCGCCTTCAGGTGGTAGAGCGTCATGCCTCAAGATTACGCGGGCGCTGCGACAACTTCGCGGCCACGGCGCGGGCCGCCGCGGCCACGACGGGCACGGCCGTCACGACGCCGGCGGAGCGCGGCAGCGCGAGGGACGCC